>JBFGVE010000083.1:0-13251 GCA_041565275.1 Bacteroidia bacterium | reverse complement strand
GGATGAGTTGGGACCATTCTTGGATCAGCATAACTTCTGAAATAATGGCATATTTGAGGGAGATTAAATCAACTATTTGTTTTTGCAACCGGAAGCATTCCAGGTATTTTCGCCTCAAAATGTTCAGTCCTACCTCTGCCTTAAGGTGGAGATATTCTTCAGAAGGACAAGTTGGGACAAAATTGTGGATGTCCCTGTCTAAGGTCTGAGTTCTTCTAAACTTCTCCTCGTCATTTAGCAAGAAGGATTGCCTGATCCCTTCCAGAAGTGATCGCAAATAGGCAATCCGCTCAGTTTTTGCTTCAAATTCGCTTAAACGGTTGTTGAAATCTCCAAGATCTAAGCTGATTCTATTGCGGTAACCGAGCTCTTTACAGAATTCAAGCATATGTTTTATGCCTACAAAATCTTCAGCTTTGTTTAGTTCTTCCAGTTCATTGACGACCATCTTGTTGGCTAGCTCATGAGCATGCTTTTCAATGGCCTTTTTTATCAATGCATAACTGCTAATGTCTTTTCCCTCTAAGAGGACAAGCGTTAACAAAATCTTTCTCCCGAGTTTGATCCTGTAAAAAAAGTACTTCTTTCCAGTTTTAAATTCTTCTCCTCTGATCCTTGCCTCTGCTTCTATTGAGAATACTTTTTCCTTCAATATCCTTTCAAAAAGTATGACGTCAAGGTACTTCTTAGAATTTTTGGTATGCCGGGTAAAGGCAGCCCTCTCTTTTTTCGTCAAGGAGTGTACAAAATGAAAAAAACTTTCAGACTTCATCTCTTTTTGGTTTACAGGAGTTTACCATACCAGAAAACGTTGATAATCAGCAAATTTGAAACAGTCTAGCATGTCTTGTATCACTAGAGAATCGAGATTATTTGGTTTTTTTTGGTCCCAGCCCAGCACTATCTTGGAAATGTAAGATATACAAATCGTCAGACTGATTCAACGAAAACGTTCTTTAATTGAAAAGTGAAACTTTTTTCGGACCCATGTCAAATTAGTTGGCTCATCTGGATTAAAATACTTCTTACAACAAGGGAGGGGCGGTGATAGCTCTAGAATTAGTAGCCTGAGTTCTTTAATACTCAAACGGGATCAATGTAGTCTCCGGCCAACCAATACCCTGAGTTGGTCGGAGGCTCATGACCGTTGCATGGTGTGTAGACCAATTTGTTCTCCAAATAAGCTACAATTCTGGAAGTATTCAACATTGTTCTGAAGGAACGCATTTAAAAACCTGACAATTAAATCCCTCTTGAGAAGAAGGAAGACACTGTAAGGTTCTTTACTTCCAATCCAGAGAAAGGTCCTGTAATGACTAAAATCGACAGAAAAAGTATTTATTAACACCGGAATTATTAAAATCATGCTTAACCCCGGAAAAATCCACATTGGAAACTTAATCGACGAAAAAATCAAGGAACGTGGCATTACAAAAGCAGAATTTGGACGCAGAATTTGTACTTCTCGTCAAAATATCAGCACGCTTTTGAAAAAAGAGTCATTAGATGCCAGTCTTTTGTACAAAATATCCATCATCCTTGATTTCAACTTCTTTTCATGCTACACAGAGAAGCTCCCTCTAAGTTTGACTTCGGAACCAACCAATATAGGTACACCAAGAAATTTAAAAAGAACATATAGCCTGACCATAAACTCTGATTCGGAAAATATTCTTGAGGAACTCCTGGAGAAATTGAAGCAGGAAAATCCAGGGTCAGGCAACAAAAAGGCCAAGGGAAATGGCAAATCATCCAATTCCTGCATAATAGCTGAAATAACATGAAATTTGATTCTGAGGACTTTAAGTTAAAAGGGCTGGACGGCTTTGTTGGTCGTCCAGCTTTAGTATTGCTGGGATGGGACAGTGAAGAAAAGCTGGAATCCTTGATCGGTTGTAAGGTGATCAAGGGCCAAGTAGATAAGGATAATAAATACCTGACCTCATGGGCCTGGATCAGACTTGCAATATTTATTCAGGAACTAAACCTTGCTCTTCAAGCCTCTCATCTGAATTGTGTCCTGATCTGAATTGTGTCCTGAAGGGAATACCTTTTAGCCTTGAAGAGGAAACAATAAAGTATATACTTCTCAAGCTGTTCGGTCAGGATATCACCAAAGAGAATTTAGCTAGGTTGATCCCCCTGGAAGAAGAGTAGACGGTGCTACTTACAAAGCAACTGTTAAGGTAGCAAAAGAAACCCAACTATTTCTTTTTTGGCTTGGGGGTATTTCTGAGTAAAAGGCACAGACCAGAGATCGCTCCACCCCTTTTGTGGAAAATCATTCACCCTTTATTGATAAATCTCAAGCATATCAAATAAAAACTTATCAAGTTCCTTTAAACGCCATAACAATCGGCGGGAGAGGTGATATGGTCAAAATCAACTAAACTGTTGCTCAGAGAAAATGAAATGGATAATCGCTGAATTGCTGAGCAACCAATACAGAAAATCCAATATCGTAGACAATTCAGTAATTCATTTGGAACGGTAATTGGTTCATCTGAAAATATTATTTGGTTAGAGATTGGTTAAGTTGATCCTCCAGTCATGACTAAAAAGGGCCACTGAGTGAAAATTAGGCAATTTTTGGATACACTAAAACCATAGCCAAGTTGCACTTCCAACCCCAGCGGGTCACACGTAGACCCTACTTTATTGCACTTCCAATCCACTGATCAGAGACATCCCTATGCTGTGCAATTTATGCCCTGGGATGAAAAGTACGGTGTACTTCACGCAAATAATCCCGGTCTAAATGAAGGTAGATCTCAGTAGTGGTGATAGAAGCGTGTCCGAGCATTTCCTGGACAGCCCTTAAGTCAGCCCCTCCTTCAAGTAAATGGGTGGCAAAAGAATGCCGAAAGGTATGAGGGCTTATCACCTTCTGGATACCTGCCTCCTGAGCCAGTTCTTTGATCAGCATAAATACATAGACCCTTGTAAGACGCTTTCCCCGCCTATTGAGAAAGAGCACGTCTTCCTCTCCCTTCTTCACTTTCTGAGCCAAGCCGTGCCGGTAATCAAAGTATTGAAGAATATACTTCTTAGCTGAATCACCCAAAGGAACCAAACGCTCCTTGCTTCCCTTGCCAATCACCCGGACAAATCCTTCATCCATGTATAGCATTGATAATTCCAGATTTACCAACTCACTGACCCGCAACCCCGAACCGTACATCAGTTCCAACATTGCCCGGTTCCTGGTCCCATGTGGAGTAGACAGGTCTATTGCATCAAAAAGAATATCGATCTCAGGCACCGTCAAATAAACAGGGAGTTTCCGGACCAACTTAGGCGTGTCGAGCAGCTCTGTAGGGTCCTTATCACAATAGTCCTCCTGGAGGAGAAAACGGTGAAATGATCTCAAAGACGAGATATTCCGGGTCAGGGAATTTTCATTTAAGAAAGCATCGGTTACCAAAAACTGAATGAATCCACGAATATGGCTGGTCTCAACCTTGAGGGGGTTGGGAATCTGAAGCATTTCTTCCATGAACCACTGGTAGCGGGCCAGGTCGTGGATGTAACTGGCAAAGGTATTTCCTGAAAGTCCTCGCTCCACTTTTAACCAATGCTTGTACTCCCGAATTACTGGCTTCCACTTCATAAGAATCAAACTTAACTACTTTAAGTCACTCGCCAAGGGCCACAAGGCGAACAAGAATGGTCCTTACCCAAAAAGCCTTATTTGTCTAACTTTACTTTTATGAAAATATTGATCATCAATGGGCCAAACCTCAATATGCTGGGAAGACGTGAGGAAATCTATTACGGCACTGAATCTTTTGACAAGATCTTAGAGGAATTGAAAGAGAGATACCTCCAAATAGAGATAGACTATTTCCAATCCAATACGGAAGGAGAAATCGTTACCCGCATCCAGCAAGCAGCTGACGAAAAGCTAAATGGATTGCTGATCAATGCCGGTGCTTACTCCCACTATTCCTATGCCATCCACGATGCTTTGTTGATCATTCAAGCACCTAAGATCGAAGTTCACCTCAGCAATATCCATGCAAGAGATGAATTTAGAAGAAAGTCTATTCTGACCTCTGCTTGCCATGGTATGATCTCTGGTTTTGGCAAAGACAGCTATCGGCTGGCCGTAGAATTCATTGCCGGTCAAGAGCACAAACCCATCGGCTTTGGAAGAAAGGGTTAATTTATCGGACATTGACTACAAGAACATGAAGCCTCAATTTCTAATATCGGGACTGATCTGCTGCCTTTTTTTACCTTCATGTAGCGGAAATCCAGCCTGGACCCACACTGGCGATTCCGAAAGTATTGTTTTCCAATTGGCCGAGAAAACCTGTCAATGCATTTATGATATACTTGACCGGGAGGAAGGTATCAGTGTATCGGGTATCATAAAGGAGGAAGCCGACTGGGAAATGGCATTGCAAGGTAAGGCCCAACACCAAAAGATCGTCGAGACCATGAAAATATTTGACATGGACCCCACCCTTTCCGAAATAGTCGACGGGAGTGAATGCATGGAGACCATCGAAGAAGAAATGTTTGAAAAAGGGATCACCTTTGAGAAAATGAAATCAATTCTGGATCAAAACTGCTCCCTGGGCATGTTTTACAATTAAATTTTACCACGGGTAAGTCATGATGAAATGTTAACCCGGAGCTAAGATCCGGGTAAGTGCAGACCGCATTTGAATGCAGACTGCATGTGTGAATACCTGATCTGGGGATGGCTGCCATAAGGACGGTTGCCAGGGGAGCGGCTGCCAGGGAGAAACTTACCGTCATACTTGACAACAATAGTTGAGGATTAATAAACAACCCGTAATCTGGATATGGACAGTTCTACTGAACAGTAATCTGGAAATAGACAATTCTATTGAACGTTTAAACATTCTTTTGTACATTTAGTAAGTGGTCAGATTTCTTCCATTCTCTACTTCTTCTATCTTCTACACCTAATGAAAGCACCTAAAAGCCTCCTGGTCATCGTTTTCCTGGTTATTTCAGCTTATGCTTATAGTCAGGACATTCACCGCGCCCCGAACGGGCAGATACGTTGTTACACGGATCAGAATGAAGCCCTCCGGCGCAGCAAGGATCCGAAGTTGGAATCCGCGAACGAATTTGAGGCTTGGATGGCAAAGGAGCTGGAGGAGAGAGCCTTGTACCCGGAAGCAGCCAAGGTTAATGCATCTCGCATTATCCCTACCGTTGTACACGTCATCTATAGCAATGCCGGAGAGAACATTCCCGATGCACAGGTCATCTCTCAAATCGATATCCTCAACGAAGATTTCCAGCGACTCAATGCTGACACCATCAATACACCAGTGGCCTTTCGACCGGTTGCAGTAGACAGTGACATTGAATTTTGTCTTGCTTCCATCGACCCGAACGGCAACCCTACCAATGGTATCAACCGGGTCAGTATGTCAGGCTCTCCTTTTTCAACCGGTTTTATCGACTCCAATATCAAGCCAGCAACTTCCTGGGATCCTGACAACTACTTCAACATCTGGGTCGTCAATATTTCGGGAGGCGTTCTTGGCTACGCACAGTTCCCAAGCAGTTCCGGGCTCGCGGGTATGCCAGGAAGTGGCGGTTCTGCCAATACCGATGGCTGTGTCCTCCTGACTTCAAGTGTGGGGCGTCCACCAGACAACCCCTCCTCTGGTCCTTACAACCTGGGGCGAACAGCAACCCACGAGGTTGGGCACTGGCTTGGCTTACGGCATATCTGGGGGGATGGCGGCTGTGGGACAGATGATTTCTGTGCAGACACCCCCGAGTCAGATGGCTCCAACTTTGGCTGCCCGACTTCGCATGTTTCTTGTAGTACCACAGACCAGGTTCAAAACTATATGGACTACACCGACGATGACTGCATGAATCTCTTTACTGCAGATCAAAAAGCTCGCATGGATGTAGTACTTACCAACAGTCCCCGCCGGGCAAGTCTGCTTTCTTCAACCGTGTGTGTAGTATCCCCCCAGATAAACTTTGCCACAGCCAATACCGCAATGACAGAAAACTCCTCTTCCGGTTCCAATGGCTGCCTCGGATTCCAAGACGTCGATCTGCTCCTTCGGATTGGCGGTCCTCCCGCTGGCGATGCCAATATGACCCTGGATGTTTTAGGTGGTACTGCTATCGAGGGAGTAGACTACGACATTACATTGGGTACTGCTGTATTCCCTTCCGGTGCTACCGGCGATCAGACCTTTCGCGTCCGTATTTATGACGACGACGCGGTGGAAGTCCTGGAAGATGTCACTTTTGGCTTCACCATCTCCGGAACTACTGATGCCTTTGCAGGCACCCTCGGTCAACACCAGTTAGATATCGAAGACAATGATCTGGTTCCTTCGGTAGCTGGTTCTGCAATCCTCTTTACCGAAGACTTTGAAAGTGGCGGTTCAGGCTGGACTGTTAACAACGCATCCGGGCAAAACCAGTGGTTCATTGCCGGTGCTAATGGAGGCATGAACGGATCGGGAAGTGCCTACGTTTCACGGGACAATGGCGGCACCAACACTTACCAGATTAACCAAACTTCCACCTCAGACCTGCTTTCTCCCACCATTGATGCTACCGGTGTTTACAACTTGAGTGTTAGTTTTGAGCACCATATCAATGGTGAAGCGAGCTATGACTACGGCCGTCTTTTCTATACTACCGACGGAGGAGCATCCTATACCCAGGTGCCCGGCACAGGAGAATACCAAGGTATCACTACCAACACAACGGTGACCGTTCCACTTCCGGCGGCCTGTGAAAACACAACTTTTGCCTTGTCTTGGAACTGGGTCAATGACTTCAGCATTGGAGGACAGCCTGCCTGGGCAGTTGATGACATTACTGTGACGGGTTCAGGCCCAGTCCCTGTGGCAGGAAACCTTAATTCCACCAACCAATATTACCTGGGGCCGAATTCAACTGTTTACTGGTATGATCAAACCTCTGGGGAGGTCATGTTGCGGGTTGACAATCCTACTGGTCATGACTTTGGCTGTACTGATGTAACCATTGACCGTGAGGGTACCGGTGCTACCCTCTACATGGATGCAAATGTGAACTATGCGTGTACCGACAAGACCTTTCTGATCGCGCCTGTTAACAACAACGCCACTGGCAATTACAATATCCGTCTTTATTATACCGCTGCTGAGATCGCAGGCTGGGAGAGTGCTACCGGCCAAGCTCGCAGCAATATCAACATCGCCAAAACCGGCGGTCCGATTTCCAACATCACTCCCGCTACCCCCCTTGCAAACGGAGCTACCAATTCCTATGGAACCAACCCCAGCCGTGGCACCCACGGAGATACAGACTTCTGGGTTGAGGCTGACTTTGCCACGGGATTTTCAGGCTTTTCTGCAGGTATTGAAAATACTTTGCCGATCGAGTTTGTCCATCTGAGTGCCGAATGGCAAGGTGCCGACGCCTCTCTGAACTGGGAGGTGGGTGATTTCTCCAATCTCCGCATTTTTGAGATCGAGCGCCGCCAGGACAATGGCAACTTCACTGTGGTTGGCCGGGCATTGCCCAATTCTACCCACGGTAGCAGCGGAACCTATACCTTTCTGGACCAGTCACCCCCCCAAGTCGCTAAAAACCTTTACTACCGTATTCGTGCACTTGATTATGATGGTTCCAGTACCTTGTCAGAGATGCGTATCCTCAGTTCGGGCTTACAAATCCAGGCCAGCGTTCACCCGAATCCATTCAGCGCTAAGCTCGGGCTGCAAGTAGGTCTGACTAAAGCCGGGCCCGTGAAGGTACGCCTGCGCAATCCACTGGGACAGGACCTAGGCCAGCATGTCTTTGACGCGCATCCTGGCGAAAACCAATTTGAACTGAGCGTAGACAAATTGAGTACGCCTGGGGTCTACCTGATCGAAGTGCAGGCTGAAGGGCTAAAAAGAACCCTCAAGGTTGTGAAAGTAGATTAGAAAAATACATTCTTGGGCGTCCGAGGATAGGGAATCACATCGCGGATATTCTTCATTCCTGTCATGTACATCATCGCCCGTTCAAAGCCAAGGCCGAAACCGGAATGCTCGAAAGTACCGAAACGGCGTAGGTCAACGTAGGGTTTGTATTCTTCAGGAGCAATCCCGTTTTCTTCCATGGATGCAAGCAGCACATCGAGGCGTTCCTCACGTTGGCTGCCTCCAATCAGTTCGCCCACACCGGGAACGAGCATGTCCATAGCGCGGACGGTCTTGCCATCTTCGTTGCGGCGCATGTAGAATGCCTTGATCGTCTTGGGATAATCGGTTACGAAAACAGGCTTTTGAAAAGTTTCCTCAGCTAAGAAACGTTCGTGTTCAGTTTGCAGATCCACCCCCCACTCGGGAGGGAATTCGAAGTTCTTGCCCGACTTTTGCAGCAAGTCGATAGCTTCCGTGTAGGTAATACGGGCAAAATCGCTCTTGACAATATTCTCCAGGCGCAGCAGCAAACCAGTGTCAATGCGGGTGTTGAAGAAATCCATTTCTTCGGAAGCATGGTCCAGAAGGTATTGGATCATGAACTTGGTCATGTCTTCTGCCAAGTCCATATTTACATTTAGATCACCAAATGAAATCTCAGGTTCAATCATCCAGAATTCAGATGCGTGGCGAGGGGTATTGGAATTCTCAGCCCGGAAAGTAGGTCCGAAAGTGTAGACATTGCGGAAAGCAGTGCAAAAAGTCTCGACGTTGAGTTGACCGGAAACGGTGAGGTAAGTCCGTTTGCCCAATAGCTCACGTTGCCATTTTATATTTCCCTGTTTGTCGGTTTTATGACCGCGCGGCTCGATGGTGGTAACACGAAACATTTCTCCGGCACCCTCAGCATCGGCACTGGTAATAATCGGAGTATGAACATAAACAAATCCACGGTCCTGGAAAAAAGAGTGGATCGCATGTGCCAGCAGAGAACGCACCCGAAATACCGCCATAAAGGTGTTGGTACGTACACGCAGGTGGGGAATGGTTCGCAGGAATTCCATGGAATGACGCTTGTTCTGGATTGGATTGCTAGAGTCGGCAAGGCCTAGGATCTCAATCTGGTCAGCTATGATCTCGTGGCCTTGGCCTGCTCCTGTTGATTCCTGGAAGACGCCCCTGACCCGTATAGTCGAACCGGTGGTAACTTTGGCAACTGTATCGAAATTCGAGAGGGTGTTGGGAGCTACAATTTGGACGTTGGTGTAAAATGAACCATCGTTAAACGCTATAAAAGCCAGTTCTTTTTGGCTTCGGTTCTGCCGGAGCCAGCCACTGAGTTCGACTTGCTTGCTCAGCCATTGCTGAGGGTTGCGGTAGAGTTGCTTAACTGATACTTCCTGGTACGCCATGATCGATTGAATCGGGGTTAATTATTTAGGGGCCGCAATTTATAGATTATACCCGATAAATTCCCCCATTTGACAGGAAGTAAATCAATCTTGCCGAACGTGGAAACCCATGAAAACTATAGCAGACAGATCGTCCAAACTCTCAAAGAGAGACCTTCTAAACTCTCAATTGGCGAGAATTACCTTTTGTACCGACTGGAAATTGTCAACTACTACCCGGATAAAATAAATACCATTGGCCAGCCCATATCTGCGGCTCCAACGCAAGGTGTGCGCTCCCTGATCGTGCCGCTCGTTTTCTATCATACTCAGCACCTTGCCATCTATACCTATCAGTTCGATGCGGGTATTGGCCGGTTGAAGCAATTCATACTCAAGGACAATCTCATTGGAAACAGGATTTGGGAAGACGGGACGGACCACAACCGGGTCGGGAAGCCGGTCTTCTATACCGACAATATTGACAAATACGGTGACTATATCATCGCGACTGCAACCTGCATTATTGAACCCAGTCACAGTATAAGTTGTCGTTGTATCCGGAGAAGCCATGGGATCCGGGCAATTTGAACAACTAAGACCTGCCGACGGACGCCATTGATAAGCCACTGCACCCTGTCCATTCAACTGGACTGAGTCACCGGTCCCGGTAATGGTCTGATCCTGTCCACCCCATGTATTAGGGGTTCCTTCCTGGACGATTTCGACTGTATCGGTCCCAATACACCCATTTATGTCCGTTACTGTAACGATGAAGGAGCGGGTACCGGAAACGATGTAGAAAGGATTGGCAATTTCGGGGTCGCTAAGATCCACTGTAGGGAACCATGAATAGCTTACCCCGCCGGAGGCATTCAACTGGACACTGTCACCGGGACAGGTAGTGGTGTCTCCACTCGCCACTGCAACCGCAGGTGGAACCACAGTAATGTTGAAACTTCCGGAGACAGAATCGCTTCCATTGGAATTGCTGACCACCAGGGTAACGGTGTAGTTACCACTGTTCGCGTACACATGGGTGGGATTCTGCCGGATCGAAGTTCCACCATCACCAAAATTCCATGCCCATGAACCTGGAGCATTTTGAGAAGAGTCCATGAACTGTATGCTTCCACCACAAGCTATGGTAGAATTTTGGAGACCGAAAGCCGCAATAGGTTCATCTTGAAGTGAATAGCTGCTAAATATACCACGTCCATGGGTACCGGCATGGATGGAGTTGTCAGCAGCGCGAACGCGAAGCATATCGATCCGGGCATAACCAAGGCCACCGCTGGCGGGTGACCAGTAGATGTCAGACTCTGCCTGGGTGATGTCAGCACACCGAAAGGCGCCAAGATCTGTTCCGAGCACCAGGGCATTGGGATTATTCGGTTCGAAAACGACCCAGTTACAGGGAACATCGGGAAGATTGCCGGAAAGGTCTTTCCAGGTGGCGTTCGCACCCTGGTCTGCATTCTTGCACTCCACTACTTTTTTAACAATTCCATAGCTACTGTAGACGATCAGGATATGATTTCCGTCATTGGGATCAATGGCAATACAGCTCAAGTACCCATTGCCGGAAGTGGCAGGATTCACAGCAACTGGCTGAGTATTGAAGTTGGAGATGTGAGCGTCGGGTAGACGGTAGACCGTTCCGGATGCGCCCAAATACACCAAATTAGGAGTTGATTCTGATACCGCAATAGCGGTGATTTGACCATTTAACTCAGTGGTTGCCTGGGACCAGCCACCTTGACCACCCTGAGAGGCATCGTTGCGGCGCCACAGGCGATTGGCTGCCATAAAAAGCCGGCGAGGATTATTTGGATCCATTTCCATGGGATTGATAAACAGCACATCGTCTTGACTCACCGAGGTGTTTGTAATCGGGGAAAAGCTATTGCCTCCATCAAGGCTGCGCAGCATCGTTTGATACTGGTAAGTCGTGTACATGGTATCAGGATCGTTGTAGTCAATGGCACAAAAGGCACCGTCCGCACCAGTTAGCTTAATACTGGAGCCAACTCCGCTGGTGTACAGTTGGTGACTGCCATTGTCCTGGGTACCACCAATGATCTTAGGGTTCCCGGCTCTGGGGTCAACTGCAATGGCATAGAACTGGGTGACATTGTAACCTGAATTTCGAGAGCCATATGAAGCTCCGTTGTCCGAGGAATAGTAGATCCCTCCATCATTTGCATAAAGAACACGACCAGGAACATTGGGATTGAAAACTATATTGTGCTGGTCCACATGCATGCTCCCAAAGTTGCCAATATTGGTCCAGCTATTTCCACCATCAGTGGTACGGTGTTGCTCAAGGCCACCGGCAAATACGCGCTGGTGGTTAAAAGGATCCACAGAAATACAGAGGTCATACCACGCTTGGTTGCTTGCCCACTGGTTGCCACCACTTGGCTGGTTCTGGGTAATGCTCCAGCTACTTCCACCATTGGTACTGCGGTAAATGTTCGAAGCAAGTCTGTTGACTTCTGAGACGGCATAAAGATAACTGGGATCGCTGGCACCGGCTGTAAATTCGATCCGGCCATAGCCCGCCGGGAAGTTCAGGCTCATCCGGGTCCACTGTCCTGAATCACCTACTGCAGCACCCAAGGAAGCCGGAGATTTGTAGACACCGCTGCCGGAAATCGACGCATAGAGATCGCCGTTGCCCGCAATGTCCAGGTCACTGACAAAGCCACTGCTTGCCGAGTTTCCAACACCCAATACATTTTGCCAGGTCAAGCCACCATCCTTTGAGCGTCGCAACCCTGATTTAGTGGCAGCATATACATCTCCTGTTCCGGGATAAACGATAATCTTCTGGCAATAATAGAATGTACCAATGGTAGTAGAAGGCAATACATCCCATGACATTCCTCCATCGGTGGATTTGAATAGGCCAGCTCCACGCAGAGCATCTGCATTGTTGTAACCCTCTCCTGTTCCATAATACATGACCTGGGGATTGTTGGGGTCGGCTGCGATGGCACAAACAGCAACATTGGAAAAGACCTCGCTGACATTGATCCAATTAGGATTGGAAACGGTGACATCAGAAGTGTACCACAGACCTCCACCAACACCACCGGCAAAAACAGCCTTGTTCAATCCATCATTTGGATCCCACATAATAGCCCTCGTACGACCCCCAACATTATTGGGACCTCGCTCCTCCCATTGCAAGGCATTGGTCCTTTGGGAAGAAATATCTCCGAATTGGCGTCTCAAGTCCCGGTAGGCACGCACCAAACCATCGGCTGGAACTTCTCCCGTACTTGGATCCAAACGTTTTAACTTATCAAATTCAAAAAACATATCCGGACTCTCCCACTTGCTCTTTGAAGAATCCAGTTTTGGCATATTTGCAATGTAGTTGTTCACAAATTCAGCATAGGCCCTTTTCTCAGGAGGAATGAGGTCGTTGTGACTCAGAGAGCCAGAACCAGACAAACTACGGATAAGGATTACAAGTAAGAGAAGGCTCACAAGGCCCAATAAGAATGATTTTTTCATAACTCTGATTGACAAGCAGCGATTGATGTGTAGAAACTTAGAGGTGCCGAGCTACACAACTACAATTTATGTTATATTTTTGTTTATTATAAACTCATTCCCAATGCACAAATACATATTGATCGCTTTCCTGTTTTGTTCTGTTAGCTACTTTGGCTGTGGCCCTGGCTCTGGAGACCCCACCGAGGAAGATCTGATAGGAAAATTCGTCCGGAAATACTGTTCCGAAGATGGGAAGACCCACCTTACCCTGGACGGCAATGGCAGGTATACCAACAAACGCCTCAGGAGCAATCCTTTCGGTGGCGCTTCCTTACCCGAAAGCTGCGAAGGAGCTTACACTTTTGTGAAAGGCGAAGATTCATGGAAGTTGGTATTCGAAAAAAGTGATGAGAAATCTAACCCAATGCTGCCCGCTT
>JBFGVE010000082.1:0-13261 GCA_041565275.1 Bacteroidia bacterium | reverse complement strand
TCTCCTACTTTGTATTCCAATCACCAAGTCGGTATGGCACTGGGAAGTCAGGACCAGGAAGTCCTGGCCAGTTGAGCATCCTGTTTCCCTGCCACATACCAAGAAAGCGAAGCATCCATTTCGCATCATTTCTCAATCCAAGCACCTCATGCTGCTGACCGGGGTGGTTGGACTCAGTGTTCTCATTGCCAAACTCGTGGATTATCAGTACAGTGCTGTAGCCGCCGCAGCCTATCATGACCCCGACGAGCTTGCAGCATTTTTCGGATTCTGGTTTTCAACCATGAACATCGTTTCCCTCCTGATACAACTGTTTGTGACTCGCCATGTAGTTGGTGTTTTAGGATCTGGGACTTCTTTGATCTTCCTTCCATTGGGTATCTTAGGAGGTGCGATCGCATTCATTGTTTCGCCACACCTCTGGTCTTCCCTACTCATGAAGGTCAGTGACGGCAGCTTAAAACAGTCAATCCACAAGGCAGCAGTTGAACTAATGGCGCTCCCGATTCCTCTATCTATTCGTAACCGAACCAAGTCCTTCATCGATGTAATTGTTGACAGTATTGCGACCGGTTTTAGTGGCCTCCTCCTCATTTTTGTAGTTAGAGGGCTGGATTTGCCAATGGAATTTGTGGTGGGTATCATTGCTGTGATCTGCGGAATTTGGATTTGGCTCACATTTCAAATGCGTAAAACCTACCTTAAGACTTTCAGGGAAAAAATTACCCATCCCGATGGTGAAAATGAAATCATTATTCGCAACGACTCTGTCTTGGGTGGATTGGAAAGAATTTTGGAACAAGGAGAAGAACAGCAAATTATATTTGTTCTCAAACGCACACGCGATCTGAAAGAGACACGATTTTTACCCTCTCTCAGAGCATTACTTGACCACCCCTCCCCTGCCATTCGGAAAGAAGCCTTTCTTAACCTCTACTATCTGAAAGACCAAAAGGTCCTGAAAAAAGCACAAGAAATGGTGAATGATCCGGACAGAATTGTTCGAACCAGAGCTTTGGAATATGTATTCGCGCATTCTCAGAAAGACCACACCTCAACATTCACGGATTACCTCAAATCTGATGACCCTGCTATCCAAAGAGCTGCAATTGTTGGTTTGGCGAGGGAGACCCGGAATAATCTGTACTTACAAAATATCTACAATCTTGAGTATTACATTGAAGGGCTATATGCCAGCTATAGAAAACAAGAAAGTGAAACTTCTTTATCTAAATCCTTGCATCTGGAGGAGGTTGAGATTCGAACCTCCCTTTTCAATGCTATTGGTTTTGGAAACCTGATCAACTGGTTCCCGGTCTTAGAAGATGCACTGAACAATCCCAAACCGGAGATCATCGCTGATGCAATGCGCGGTATTGGGAAAACTTTAGACCCCCGGTTTTTACCTTCTTTACTGGAAAAACTAGACAATAAGGTGCTAGAGCCTTTTACTATTCCTGCTATATCCGGGTATGGCAATGGCTACGTAGAATGGCTGCAGGCCAGGATTTCCAAAGGTCTAGTCTCAATTCCCGTCCTTCGGAAAGTTCCCTTACTACTCAGAGAGACACCGGTTCAAAATTCAGTAGAGTTGCTGCTAAACCTGTATAGCTACAAGGACCGAACCATTCGCCATGAATCGATCAAAGCATTGAATCAACTGCGCTTGAACTACCCGTATCTAAAGTTCAAACGCCGGGTAATAATGGAGCGTATCATGCAAGAGGCAAGTGAATATAGGCATATACTGGCAGCAATATATGCACAAAGTAAAAGCGAGCCTTCAAATTCGAGATCTGAAGAAAAAAATAGGCCTAAAGTTGTTGAAGCCAGGAATAACCTGATCAAAATTGTTGAATACAATCTGGACCAGAGGTTGGAAAGGATCTTTCGTCTTCTTGGACTTAGGTATTCTGCTAAGGATATCAATCCAATTTACCGGGGGTTGCAGAGCGAATCTCCCGAACAAAGAAATGATGCCCTTGAATTTTTGGACAACCTCCTAGAACCTGGATTGAAAAGAATCCTTATGCCCATAGCCGAGCATCCATCACTCGAGCATATTTCCTCCGAAGCTCTGGAGAAACTGGCAATTCCGGTGAATGACGATTTTGAATCCTTGGATTTGTTACTCTATACAGAAGACAGCCGGGTGAAGCTTGCAGTGGTTTATCTTATCTCACAATTGAATGATCCGAAGTACATTGATCTCCTCAACCGATTAATAGAAGAGGATAACAGTGCTTTAAGTAAAGTTGTCTCCGAAACTCTCGAAGAGTTGGAGGCCATCAATTCTATTTAAATCAATCGGTTAACAGAGCAGCCCAGGTCAGTTCCGAATTAATTTGTCGATTTTTTCTGCCAAGGCCCGGTGGTCAGAACCTGAGTTCCGCTTAAGTACGTTGGACATCAAAGCCACCAAGTAAATAGTACTGTCTCCATGCTCAACGATGGCAATGGAGTTCATGTAATTCTCTACATTTCCCATGTATTTTCCACATGAGAATCCTGCTTCCGGCTTGCATTTATAAAGTGATCCGGACTTAAAAAATACAGCAGCTTCATTGAGGATATTGGCAGATGCATAGCGAATGCGGCGATCTGTTAAATAAAGCAATCGTTTCATTTCAAGACTTGAGCTTTCGTCTACTATCTTTCCCCTCTCCATCGCAACTAAATATTTCATCATTCCCGAAGGAGTTCCAGTACTTCCCCCTTCTCCGGGGATCATCGCTTTTGCACCACTGGTAAAAAAACTGCCAAGCCTCCATTCTTTTTCTGTAATCCCCAATTTCCGCAACGGATCATTGACAACGCTCATGGCAATAGACCTCAATTCTGATTTGGGAGTTTTCTTGAAAAAAGCAGATGCTTCTTCCTCATTAAGTTTTGGATAATCCTTTCCAAAAGCACGCATCAGGACAACCTCACGCCAGACTACGCTGGCAGCTCCGTTGGAGCTCACCGAGATCATATGGTCTACCCATTCAAACAAATTGAACATATCACTGTCAACTAACAATCTCTTCTGATAGGTCTCTTTTACAGGGTCATAGACAGGAACTGTATGAATATTGGGCAATGCCCAGTTTCCAGCCCTTACCACTTTATTGCACAACAGATTGACTCTGTCCTGGTATGAGTCGGGATAGATATGTTCCAATTCGGTGAAGATCCCGGCCAGAATAGCAAGCTTTCCCACGCTTCCGGGCTGGAAACCGCGCGTCTCATTCCGGGTGGCATACCGAATGTCCCGGTCAGGGCTGATGTCCATCACAGCAATAGAGTAGCTTTCATGAAGTACCGGAAACAGTGCATTGAGAGCTTTTTGGAATCCAGGATCCGGGATAGGTAATGAATCTAAAAGACTACCCCGATCTCCCAGCAGTCGCAATTTGATCTCATCGATTCCTAGTTTTTGTCCGGGAAGCAATCCCTTGTCTTTGACTTTGCCATCTTCAATCCTTTGAATTCGGAGCAGACGGCGGATCAGGGTGTGGTTGTACCCATCGAGTGGATAGCTGTACGTGAATGAACTGAGGGTCGGCATTGTGATCATCACAATGAGAAGGTATATCTTTTTCATGGTCAAAGTTTCAAGGTTGAAGAGCATAGCTAACAGGATAGTACTGAACTGGTAGCTTTGCATTAATTGATTGCAGATAAAGTGAGCCGAGTGCATTTTTATTTTCTACAAAGGGACGCACCTGAAACAACCACAAATGCCCATCTTTGAATCCTAATTCAATGTCATGGATTACAGCCTCACTTCCGGCGGCAAATGGGAATTTGTCTTTAATCTCGTGAGCGATCTTGCGGAGTGCGGAAATACTGCCATTCTGTAAGATGGGCGTATTGAAAGTAAGAGCTTCTTTGTAAGATCCACCATCTGCTGGGAGTCGACGGGCAAAAGGCTCTCGGGCGGGGGAAAGCAAAATGTTTGGGCCACCCTTCACCAACAACCAGGTTTCAGCAACCTGTCCGTCCACGGCTCCACCTGCACCTCGGCTAAATGCTACTGTAAGATCATCTGCAGCTTCATTGATAATTCCTTTGGTGATCATTACACCCGAGGCATCAACATCAACAGAAGGAATTACGAGGATTGACGGATACACGTTTTCGGGATTGATTAAATATCGCTGGCGCCAACTGTAACTCCGTTCTGTGTAAGGCGATGCCCAGACATCTTTGATCCCTTGCAGGATCTTATCAGGCTCCACCACGTTGAAAAGGGTTAAGTTCAATCCTGCCCCGGTGAAATCTCTGAGATCCTCCATATTCGTATCGCTTCTCAGAAATACGGGTACCTTACCCAGACGATCTCCAAGCACTTCCTCAAAGCAAACTTTCATTTCCTCTACAAATTCCTGCTTTAAAGGCATAGATCTGATGGCTGTCTGCAGTTTATCCAATCCTTCCAAGGTGTAGGCATCAACTTTCTCCTGGGTGATTCCCTCATTTAGCATCGCCTCTCCTTGGTCAAATATTTGATTCATAAAGCCCCAGTAAGACATTTCAGTCCCTGGCATGGATTGCTCCATATGATCCCGGAAGACCCCAAAAGGAATTACAAAACCCTCCACTACATTTTCAGGGAACATACTTTTCAACTGACCGAGATTGGCAGCCTTTGGACCACACAAATTACCAGAATCAGTGGCCTTCACCTCCCGGAGGTTCACAGGATTCTTTTGGGCTAAATTCAGAGATTGGGTAGGGACTTCAATACGCTCCTCTGGTCGCACCCGCTTTGCAAATAGCTTTCGCTCTTCTTCAGACATTTCCTTAGCAGGCTTCATAATCACCGTTCCATTTGGGGAGACAGCATAAAATACCTCTTTTCCGGAATACGCCTTCAACTCAAGTAGGTTCCTCCGGGAAAATACAGCATTGGGAATTCCCAGATTTCGAGCGAGTAACTGAACATGGGAAACCGCATTCCCTTCAGAAACTGTTGCGATGCCAGCTACAGGTTTGAGGTCTGCCGGTGACCGGTCAAAAATATATATTTTATCAGGAGAGACTTTTATATTATCCGGATCCTCCGAAACTACAACAAGGATCCCTTTGGCAAATCCCGGATTCAAGCCCCGGATCAATCCTTGTTCCTTGATTCCCATCACCAGATTGGAGCGACCCGAAAATTGGGTAATCAAGTCTCCCAGATTGCCAATTTTTTCTCCTAAAGGCAACAATACCGATGAACGAATACGGTCATCGAGAAAACCATAGGTCAATGGTTCAAATGTTCCATAACGTTCTATGGTTTTATTCCAGATCGCTGTTCCCATACCCGTACTCCATTCGATTACGCTCCTTCCCAAGGTCAGTTGACGATCCAGATCGTTCAGGGACATCTCTTCTTTGCCACGCCAAGTCAAGTATTCTTCTACTTTTTCCCATTCCCATAATTCAATCCACCCTGTTGCGGCAGCTACCCGAATGAGAACCTTGATCTGGGTTAGCAGATCTTCCAATGTTTCAGGGCTTACTGTTTGTGCTTCTAACAAAATAATTTCCTCCATTTCGATCAGAGCGTCAAATATGGCAAGACGTTCATCAGGAGAAACAGTTGAACTCAATCCATTTCGTGCTGCAAGCATAGTTTCGCTCAATGCATTGAGACGAGCAAGACTCGGTGGTACATCCTTAAATTCGTCCACCAACTTAGTGATGGCCTTCCCGACTTCATTTTCTGAAGATAATTGTCCCGAATAGGCACCTAACTTGGTAAGATCAACGGTTTGGTACAGAGCATTCATGTCTTTGACCAGGTCGTCCAACAGCTTGTAAATACTGGCAGAAAGCTTTTCTTGATGCAATCTCTGAAAGTTGCGTACTGCATTTAGATCCTCTGGATGAGGTTGACCGTGGATCTTTATCCTTAAGTCCATAAATTCCGGATATGCCTCTGAGATCGACTTGGAAACCGCACGGATGCGTAAAGTCAGATTATCATCCGTCCGGTGAGGTAGGTCACGAACGGCTTGCTTAATTAGAAAAAAATGTTCCGATATACGTTGCTCATCTTTAAGTAACCACTCGAAAAAATCTCTTCCCCACTTAGCCTCATCTTCCGCTTGCCTGGCACCACGATAGTAACGTGCTTTGCGAAGTATCCATCCGTTGTCGGCAGAAAATAAAAAATTTTCCAATTGAAATTGCTTGAGCCGGGAAGATGAATTGACCTCATCCCAAAAATCAACATAAGGAGTTGTCGCCAGTATTTGCCCCAGAAAGATATGCTCCTTTTTCGCAAGGTCAACTATCTCCTGCTTCATGCGTGCGCGCTGGACACCTCCCGGCTTGTCACAAGGTTCCTTGGGTGGGTTGATACTCCCATCTTTACAGAACCAACGAATATCCCTGTATGGGCCCCGAGGGTCCAGCTTATAGGCAGCCACCATAGAAGCAATTTGATCGGGCCTAAATACAGGAACCTGACCTGGGGAGCTTGACAATGAAGCTAAGAGGATCGTAGAGATCAGAATGGATATTTTCATGGGATTCAGCTTACTGAATTTGTTCCCGGTATACAATATTTAAGAAGATTATTACCCCTTTTATCGATAAATTTTCCGGAAAGTTCCATCTTCATATTGAATAACCTGGACGCCCTTATCTTGTGGTTGGATTTTCTGCCCTGCCAGGTTGTACCGGGCGATTTCCTTGGGAGCAGCAGGATTGAATTCATCTTTAATCCCAATGGCAATCTGATCGATCGAAAGCTCATAGCTATAGGTCTGGTTAACGTTTTGAAACATTTGGGGCATGGAGGCAATGATCATGTAAGCAGTTGTATCTGAACTGTCGAGTTGCAAAACATAGTCTCCTGTGTAGTCATCATTCATGGGCATATCGATAAAACGAGTGCCGTTGATGCTATTTTGGACTACAAACTTCACCTGAAAATAGGCGGAACTGCCCGCACTCCCGGTCATATCCCCATGGAGAGAGATTAGGTACCAGGGATCGTAGTTGTTGATGATCTTGAAGGTATTGAAAGACCACCCTGTAGTAACCAGGGAATCAGCTGGTCGGTAGGTCACCTGGGTGAGATTGGTAAAAACCTCCAAGAATTCATTGTCATCTGCCGGGTCAGCATAAGTATTCCACTCATTTTCAAAGACTGTGATTTGGTTTTGAGGAAGAAAATCGAAGTGGTTGGTCATTCGGGCGGCAAAATTGATAAAATGGTTCCGTAGGACAGTTCCACCCAATTGGTTAAAATAGTATTCCTGAGGGAGGTCATTTGTTCCTGCAAAGAATCCTGAAGTGATCATTGCGTGTGGCACTCCGACTTCTTCGGTCAGGTAATAAAGGAAAAGGGCCATAGCATATTGGTGGACATAACGTTGCCAGTTCTGCGGATAGCTGGCTGGAAAATTATCGTAACTTAGCCAGAGCGCTACATGGGGTAGCCGGGCCAAACTTTCTGCTTCCAGGAAAGCTCTGGAATTGTTGTAATTCCGAACCGCGGCAAACAAATTGGCGGATGCTTCAATGTACCATTGACTATCACCTGCATAAGCAAACCCGGGAGAGGTAGCACTGTATTGAAATATGTGAAAAGTTTCGTGGGCAACATTGACCCAATCGTTGTGGGCTCCTACTGGTAAGGTTAGGAATGGATAACCATTGGCATCGGTGCCTTGCCCATTTCCCCAACCCGATGGAAAGACATCGTTGGGACGGTGTAAATAGACATTGTAATAGTATCCATTCGGTGGATTGGGAGGATCTGCCATGCCCAGGTCGTTTAGGCAATCGGTCCGGTATCGGATCATAGAATCGAGCAATATATCTGCATCGGCAGCCATGTTCCAGTCATTGTCCCACCAAACAACGTAAATTCCACGTGTCATGGTATCACAGTCGTTCAGGTTGCCATAAAGGCTGTTAAGGGTATACTGAGCATTCAGAGTAGGGATCCATCCAAGAAAAAAGAGTAAGGCAAAAGAAAATTTTGAAGGCAGGTTAAGTAGAAGCATTGTAGTTATTATTTTCTTGTCCAATGGTATTTTCTTGGTCAATGGTAATTGTCCCATTCGTATCACAAAAAGTCTTTAGCCAGTACATCTTCCAAGCTGGCATCAGGGGCAAGACTACTGCGGCGTACACCACTTTCACTCCAGATCAATCTTTCGTCCGGATCAAACTGAATTGCAATCAGAGGATTGTGGGTAGTTACAAAGAGCTGATTGCCCTGGATCAGATCCTTGTATTTTGAGATCAGCCCTTTCATCATTAGTGGATGCATGTGGTTTTCAGGCTCTTCAATCAGACAGAATCCATTGTCCAGTTGTCGGTGGTGGTGCAAGATCCAAACAAATCCCAGGCTAAAGATTATCTTTCTTAACCCGGAACCCAAAGAGGCATAATCGACTTTTTCTTTACTTCCTTTCTTCCGGATCAGCAATATCAAGGGATCAGAGTAGTTTATAGGTTTGGTCACATTCTCCAGATCCACCTCTAAGTTAGCTGGTCCCAGGTAAGGATTCCACAATTCTGCCAAACCCTCTATGATGGAGGGATATTGCCGGTTAAAATCTTCCACCACCAGCGAATGGGGCTTACTCCGATTGGATGGCTCTTTGCCGTATTCTTTGAAAGCCATGTCCCTACGAAGAATGCTAAAGATAAGCAGGGACCAAAATTCTGTCACACTTTCAGGACTAACCTCATTAAAAAAAGGGTAATTGCCCTTGATGTTCAGAATATCTCTGGCTTTGGTGACTGGCACACCCGTCAGGTTCTTCAGTCTGTTCTTGTATGTCTCTGAAGGCTGATAAATCAGTACATTGTTAGAATTGTTCTCAAACCATAGATTCTCGAACAATTCAGGTTCTTCCTCAAACCCGATACAGTAGTGTTCGTATTTCTGGTTAAACTCTAGTGTAAAAGCAGCATTCGAGATCAGATTGACCAGCCAGGCAGGATCCTCGTCAATAGAATCCCGGAAAAAGAGGACCTCATTGCGAAGGTGGACCGAGTAAATGAACTTGTCATCGACCTGTAATTTCACTACAAACAGATGCTTGCTCTTGAACCGGATAATTGACCGGAGGTAATCGGTTAACAACTGAAGCATACGAGATCTTCCGGTCCCATTCCTTCCAATGAAACAGACCTTGTCCATAGGCTGTCCCGCTTTTTCGTGCCCTTCCGGGTAAGTGAGGTCCAGTCGGAAATTGGAAAATCCTTCTAGATCCTGGATAAGTATAGATGCTACTTTCATATGCTGATTGACCACAATTTAAGGCATTGCTGCCCTTACTTTTTAAGGCTCCTTCTCTTGATTAGAAAATCTGTCAGCACCTTCTCATAACTGGCAGCAATATCAACCTCTACAAAACCAATATTAAATTCGTGGGCCTTCCGCTTGAAGATTTTTTTACGAGCATTCATTTCTAAGATGTAATTGTCTCTCACTTGGCTTGGCTGGATTTGGATCTTCTCACCCGTCTCCATATCCTCCAAGATCAGAGGACGATTAGGGAATTCAAACCGCTCCTCCGTTTTCCTATCCAACAGGTGAAAGAGTATTACCTCGTGTTTGGCGTGACGCAGGTGCTGGAGAGACCGGAAAAATTCGTCCTGCTGCTCAATTTGGTTAAAGAGATCAGTTATCAAGACCACAAAACTCCGGCGATTGAACTTTCTGGCAAGTTGGTGCAAAACCTTTGCCGTGGCTGTGGTGCGGTGTGAGTTGTCCTTGTTGGCCACTGTATCTTCAAGCTTCTTGAACATAGGGACCAGCCAGGACTTTTTGGACTTTGGAGGAGCATTGAATCGAATTTCCGAATCAAAAAGAGTTAAACCAGTGGCGTCCCGCTGCATGACCATCAGGTATTGCAGGGCAGCTGATAGGTAAGCGCCATATTCCAGTTTGGAAATTCCACCAAGAGGGTACCGCATCGAATCACTTATATCCAAAACCACCTGGCAACGTAGATTAGTTTCTTCCTCGTAGCGCTTGGTAAACAATTTATCGGTCTTAGCAAAGACTTTCCAGTCTACATCTTTAAGAGATTCTCCTTGATTAAAGGGCCTGTGTTCAGCAAACTCCACTGAAAACCCATGGTAGGGAGACTTGTGAAAGCCCGTCATAAAACCCTCTACGATCATCCTTGCTTTAACTTCAATGTTTTTAAGCTTAGAGACAACGAGCGGATCCAGGTATTTGATCTCTTGTTTGGCCACGGTCTTTTTTACGTTTTCAGTGAGTTTGTATTTTCTTAATCCAATAAGGAGACCATATCTTCAATATTTAAAGTTTTGAAGATTTCATCCTCCACTTCAATAATGTCGCTGGATAATTTAGCCTTGCGTTCCTGGAGTTTTACGATTTTTTCTTCAATCGTCCCTTTAGTGATAAACTTGTAAGAAAATACAGTCTTGGTCTGTCCTATGCGGTAACTCCGGTCAACAGCCTGATTTTCTACGGCTGGATTCCACCATGGGTCGAGAATGAATACATAGTCTGCTGCAGTTAAGTTCAACCCCACCCCACCTGCCTTAAGTGAAATTAAGAAGACTCGGTTCTTGTTGTTGTTTTGGAATTGGTTGACCACTGCTTGCCTGTTCTTGGTGGACCCATCCAGATAACTGTAGATGATCTTTTCTTCCTGTAGCTTGGTTTCCAGCAACTTTAGCAAACGGACATATTGGGAGAAAACCAATACTTTGGAGCCTTTGGCCAGGATTTCTTCAAGCAACCGCATGAACTCCAAAAATTTCCCGGACTTATCCAATCCAATCCCTGCTCCTTCCTCCACAAGACCTGGATGTATAGCAATCTGCCTTAGTTTCTGCAGACCCTGAAAAATTGTCAACTTATTTTTCTTGAATTCTGCTGCTTTCAAGTTCAGCAGATAGTTCCGGTAAGCATTTTTGGTTTCATCGTAAATCTTCTTCTGCTCCATAGACATTTCACAAAAATGATGTTTTTCTACCTTGGGAGGCAATTCAGAAACCACCTGCTCCTTGGTTCGGCGAAGGATGAAAGGATGAAGTAAGGTCCTCAATTGGACTTTGCGTGCCTCATCTCCATCCTTTTCAATGGGAACCGAGTAATAGTCCCTGAAGAACCGTTCTGAACCAAACAGCCCTGGGTTTAAAAAATCCATTTGGGACCATAGGTCTGTCAAGGTATTTTCAAGGGGAGTACCTGTAAGTGAAAGCCGATGAACTGCTTGCAGTCCTTTTACCGCTTTCGCAGTCTTGGAAGATGCATTTTTGATCAGTTGACTTTCATCCAGAATAATGTAGTGAAAAGGAAAATCTTTCATCAATTTCAAGTCCTTACGCACCAGGCCATATGTGGTAAAGACCACGTCATAAGGTATGAAATCTTCAATGTTCTTGGTGCGGCCTCCCCCGGTATGTATCAGAATACTCAGGTCGGGAGTAAATTTTTGAGACTCCTCTAACCAATTGTATATCAGAGAAGTAGGCATAATTATGAGGGAGGGTTGTTCGACTCCTCTTTCCTTCTCTTTCAACAGCAAGGTCAAGGATTGCAGGGTTTTTCCCAATCCCATATCATCTGCCAGGATTCCCCCAAGATTGTGTTTTCTAAGCAGGTCCAGCCAGTCAAACCCTTTCTGCTGGTAGGTGCGTAATTCTGCTCCCAAGCCATTGGGAAGTTCCGCAGAGGGAATTTTTCCGTCTTGTGCCAAAGCCCTTAATTTACCCTTCAACCCGGTTCCCGGAGCCTTCAGTTCTAAAACTGCAGCCTGGTATTTTTTTACCGACAATATTTCCGCATCACGCTCCTTAGCTATCTCAACCAAGTGCCTGAAATCTGTAAACCAACTGTCTGGCAAAATTACTACAGACCCATCGGGGAGGATATAATCTCGCTGTCCATTAAGGATATTGGCGCGGAATTGGACGAAGGGGATGCTGAACCCAGATACCGTCACTACGGCTCTTATATCAAACCAATCGCCATTTTCACGAGATTGAATCTCGATTTTTGGCACCTCAAAGTTGAGCTTATTTTTTCCTTTCTGAACGATTTCTATTCCCTGAGCCCTGAGCATTGGGATACACCTTGACAGCCAGGTAAGTCCCTCTGAACGATTCATGAATTTCCAGCTCAGCAGGTCATCTCCCGGAGAAAGCCGTTCCATCAAACTCGTAATACTCTTCTCAACCGATCTGCTGCGTTTGATCTTGATAAAGGTAACATTGTCGCCTTTCTGCTGAACTACAACCGAATATTGTCGCTGTGGCTCCAGCGAAAAGCTATGCCCTCCATAAGTTACTCTTAGGTCCAGCGATAAGTCTGTACTACTACCCGTATTTACCAAAAACCTAAATCGTGGAAATGAGTCAAGGTATTTAAGCTCTATTCCATCAGTGACTACCTTGTACCGCTCAATCATCTGGGGAACAAATTTGTTGAAATATGTCTTTTCAGTTGACCGGGAGACGGAGACAAAGTCTTTCTTCAAAAAAGCTCTGAGCTTTTTTCCTTCTACAGGCTCTTCGAAGGTGAATAACTGCCCGCGGTGAAGCATCCAGGCTGGCTCTTCGACCACAATCTCATTTGATTCATGCGTCAAATTTACCTTGCGGTCCCGGAGGTATACACGTGGGAAGTAACGCATACGCTCCTTGTCACGGAGAAAATGGAACTCTATGTGGGCCTTTTCCCGTAAAAACTCAACAGGAGCTTTTGCAGGATAACCGTCTTTACCCATGATGAATACTTCTCGGTCTCTCAGCAACGAGATTGCCTGGGAAAGGTGTCGGTTGACATGCCTCCCTACCATTTTTTTGATCTCATCCTTGAAGAAATTCCGGTAAAAATCAGTTTCGCTCTTTGCTTTGGGACCAAATCGCTTAATAATCTCTGCAAGATGGACACTCGCCAGCAAATAAACCAAGTCTTTATCTTTCTCATCTAATCTATGAGAAAAATGACTAAAGTTATCCGGATAAAGTCCCTGATAACGCAAGCTTAGCTTTCCATTGTCCAACTCCTGAACAACATGGGAGGAAATCAAACAACCCAGGTATTCGTGCCGATAAATAGAATATACCGGTCTAAAGGGCTTGGAGGGATCAATTAATCGTGTACTCACTTCAACTCAATCTACTGCAGTAACTAAGGCGAACCTCAAATTTAACTCTTTTGACTTAGTTTCCCATAAATTGCTGAGCAAGATCCAGGGCAAAAGCACCATTGCTTGCTCCCCGCTGGCTTCAACCGTTTCATGGTGGGCAAATTGCGCTACATCTCAAATTT
>JBFGVE010000081.1:0-13287 GCA_041565275.1 Bacteroidia bacterium | reverse complement strand
GACCAGTATGATGTACAAGACCCTCTTCGTGATGATATACTTAAAGACGCAGTAAAATGTCAAAAGCGAGAATAGCAGAGCCAGTATTTCATCCCTGCCCTTGATATTGGCGACGACTTCGGTGTGGACTGGATGGAGGACGAATAATATGGCCGCCACAAATGAGACTCCACCGAACCAAGAGTCATCCTTGTTATTGGGAACCAGCAGATAAACCGACCGGAACATGACCAATCCACACAGTGCATAAAGCAGAACATTAACCAAGTGACTTAGGGCAGGATTTTGGCCCCATATTTCGAATTCGATAGCAAAAGTGGCGATGGACAGTGGACGGTAACGAGCCCCCACCACCAAATTCTGTTGATGGCCTAAGAAGCCAGTAAAACTTTCTGTCATAAAAATATCTTTGATCCCGTCGAATCCTTGGTTAACAAATTGGTTTTGGGTCAGAACGATCTTATCGTCCAGAACATAGTCAAAGGTGTAGGTTGAACCATAGAGGATGAAAGAAAGGAGGATCAGCAAGAGTGCTTCCCACTTATGAATTTGCCAGAACTGCTGCTTGAAAGTGTTATTCTGGGGTGCGGAGATCACTGTTTTACCTTTGGCCTTGCCTTTGGATTTTCTGCTGTATTTACGACTTGTGGGGGAATTTTTTTTTACCATCTGCTGTCACTGAGCTAATTGCTCTTTCGCAAAATATTCAATTTTTGTGGAAAATGTTCTTTGTTTTGATTCCCAGTCGTTTTAGGTAATTTGCATACCTATCTTGTGTAGGAATAGCTGTTCGAAAACAAAATATAAATGAATTCCGTTCGTGCATTACAGCGGATACGACAGTTAAAGGTTTAAGTCATTATGGCCCAAGCAGGAAAATTTCTCAGCAAAGTCAATTCCCCGGATGATCTAAAAAAGCTCTCTCCTGGAGATTTGTTTGACTTTTGTGTTGATTTACGTGAATTCTTGATCGATCATGTTTCCCAGCATGGTGGTCACTTCGGAGCAAGTTTAGGGGTCGTAGAGATTACTACCGCGCTTCATTATGTGTTCAATACTCCTTACGATCAGATTGTTTGGGACGTCGGACATCAGGCTTATGGACACAAGCTCATCACCGGTCGCCGAGAGGAGTTCCACTCTAACCGGAAGTACAAGGGAATTTCGGGATTCCCCAAACGTTCAGAATCCAAATATGATGCATTTGGGGTAGGACACTCTTCTACATCTATTTCTGCTGCCCTTGGGATGGCCGCTGCCAGCCGTTACAAAGGGGAAGAAGACCGAAACATTGTTGCAGTGATCGGAGACGGTGCTATGACCGGAGGGATGGCTTTTGAGGGCCTAAACCATGCCGGCTGGGAGAACGCTAATTTATTGGTCATCCTTAACGACAATTGTATGTCGATTGACCCCAATGTCGGTGCTCTCAAGGAGTATTTGACGGATATTACAACTTCTAAGACCTACAATAAGCTTAGGGACGATATCTGGAACCTTTTGGGTAAGGTTAGTAAATTCGGGCCCAATGCTCAAAAAATAGCTTCCAAGATAGAAGATCTGTTTACTGCCCAGGCTACCAAACCCGGCATGTTATTCGAATCCTTTAACTTCCGTTACTTCGGTCCTATAGATGGTCATGACGTTAACCATCTGGTTCGTATCTTGGATGATCTCAAGAAGATTCCTGGCCCCAAACTCCTCCACTGTGTAACAATTAAGGGGAAGGGCTACAATTTTGCAGAAGCTGACCAGACCAAATGGCATGCCCAGGGAGGTGCCTTTGACCGAATTACTGGAATTCCGCTGGCCCCTAAAATTACGAAGCCCCAACCTCCGAAGTACCAGGATGTATTTGGCCACACCATCATTGAGTTGGCTAAACAAAACAATAAGATCATTGGTATCACACCGGCCATGCCGAGTGGATGTAGCCTAAAACATATGATGGAGGAGATGCCTGACCGTGCATTCGACGTAGGGATTGCAGAACAGCATGCTGTTACTTTCTCAGCAGGCTTGGCTACCCAAGGTCTTCGACCTTTCTGCAATATATATTCCACCTTTATGCAGCGAGCTTATGATCAGGTGGTCCACGATGTTGCCATCCAGAAACTTCCAGTCATTTTCTGTCTGGACAGAGGAGGGGTTGTGGGTGCCGACGGCCCCACCCACCACGGTGTACTTGACTTGGCGTACATGCGTAGTATTCCCAACATGATAGTTGCTTCCCCGATGGATGAGGTTGAGTTGCGAAACATGATGTACAGCGCCCAACTCGATGGGGTAAACCAGCCCTTTTCTATCCGCTACCCGCGTGGGAATGGAGTCATCGTTAATTGGAAACAACCTTTTGAAGCCATTGAGGTTGGTAGAGGACGTAAGATCAACGAAGGTGAAGAAATCGCTATCTTGACGATCGGACACCACGGTAATATCGTTCAGGAAGCTATTCACGAAATGAATGCAAAGGGCTTCTATCCTGCCCATTACGATATGCGCTTCGTCAAACCTCTTGACGAAGATCTGTTGCACGAAGTATTCAGTAACTTTAGCCAAGTAGTAACGGTTGAAGATGGTGTCATCCAGGGTGGATTCGGATCAGCAATCGTTGAATTCATGGCAGATAATGGATATACCTCCAAAGTCAGGCGACTTGGTGTCCCAGATAAATTCGTTGAGCACGGAACCCAACAAGAGTTGTATGATGAGTGCGGTTATGGGAAAAAAGCTATTGTGGAGGCGACTATGGATATGGTTGGATTGAAGATTGGCAGATGACCAAAATACTGGCGATGCTCGTTAAAATACCCTATTTCTTCTGCTCTTGGTAATTCTTGATACCAGTAGTGAGCATTTCGTAAAATACCTCTTCAGAGCTGTAGCCAACTGGTTTTGCCAGTGGCTCCTTCAGATCCCAGGGATTGAGGATCGCATAATAGGGTTGTGAAATTACCTGAAATTTCTCGGCCTGATAATGCTTCACAAAGTCGCTGATTCGTCGTAATTTTTTCCCACCCGGCAAGATAATCACCTCATCAAGTCTGGCATCTTCATCTGCAAAGAGGGCAACCATGACAAACTCCTCCTTCAAAAGCTTTCTCACCTTCCCAGATATCCATACGCTATTTTCCATATTCCGACAGTTGGCGCAGGAGTGACCTGTGAAGTCCACTAGGATAGGGTAATCATAGTAACGTGCAAAATAAATCGCCTGCTTGAGGTCGAAAAACATATTGAAACCCGTTGCCTCATGGTCTCCGAGCAAGTCTAAATATCTTCTGCCTGAGGTTTCTCCAATCTTATCGTTGATAGTCTTTCCGGGCTGAACTTGGCCTGGAAGCAACTTAACTCCAATATTTTCATTGAATCCGGGAAGAAAACCCTCGATCAGATGAAGACTGGAGCCATGCATGCCTGGGAACAGGTACATCACAAAAGAGAAAGAGAAGATCGCCAGGATCATGCGGGGAACCGGAACCTTTTCCAACTTGTCATCGTGGGGGAGACGGATTTTGCCCAAAAGATATAAACCTAGAAGGACAAAGAGAACCATCCAAATACCGATGAAAACTTCACGGTTGAGGAAATTCCAATGCCATATGAGGTCTGCGTTGGAAAGAAATTTCATACACAGTGCCAATTCCAAGAATCCGAGGACTACCTTGACCGAGTTAAGCCAGCCTCCTGAAGAGGGCAGTGCTTTGAGTGCATTTGGGAAAAGAGCTAGGAGCCCGAAGGGAATACCAAAAGCGACACCAAATCCAGCGAATCCAGCTACAGGGGCCCAAAAACAATCACTGTTGGCCACACCCACCACCAAAGAACCGAGGATCGGCCCTGTGCAGGAAAAGGAAACAATGACGAGGGTCAGTGCCATGAGGAAAATCCCGATAAATCCCCCTGTGCCTGCTTTGGTACTGATTTTGCTTGAAAAAGAGCTCGGCAAGGTCAAGTCGAAAAGCCCAAAAAAAGAAAGGGCAAACAGGAAAAAGATGGCAAAAAAGGCAAAATTAGCCCAAGGATTGGAAGCAAAATCATACAAAGCAGTAGGACCAAAGATAACTGTGATCACCAGTCCCAGTACAGCGTAGATTAAGAGTATCGAAAGAGAATAGGTAAACCCATTTCGAATTCCTTGTCTCCTTGCAATTCCTCCGTCGTCTCCTCCACCCTGTTTGACAAAGTAACTCACTGTCAATGGTATCATCGGGAATACGCAAGGAGTAAAGAGAGAAACCAGTCCAGCACCAAATGCAATCAGGAAGATACTCCAGATCTTACCGGAAGTACAACCTTCGGTATCTACTGAACCACTGATCGGGGAATAATCCAATACGATTGATTCTGATTGGGACAGGTTGAAAGCTCCCATTTCAGTTTCTCTGCCTCGAAAACCATTGGTATCAGCTAGGGTAACAGTATCGGAAGGAACACTACTGTTATTATCTCTGGGGGCAGATTTCTCATGGGTACCATTTTTGCTTTCATTCAGGATTATTTCAGGCTCAGTATCGTTATTTTCAGGAGTTAAATTTTCCCCACATGACTTCGCTTTAAAGGCCCACTCAAATGGGAGATTAAGAAATTTACACATTCCCCCTTGGTCAGGATCTACACAAAATTGAAAGGCTAGCTCTGCCTCAATATCTACGTTCTCTTTGGTAATTTTGATCTTTTGGCAAAAGGTGACCTCTTTCTCTTTGAAGTCACGGATCACTCCTCCCATGAGTTCATCTTCAAATTCATGAGGCTTCTTATTCTCTGTCATATTCCCACTTAGTTCTGCTCCTTCACTGTCTTCTTCAAAAATGTAGAACTCAGTCGGTTTGTATGAGATTTCTCCATCGGTACGAGAGGAGTAAAGATGCCACCCAGGAGCAACCACCTTACCTGTAAAACACAGAGTTACCTCATCCCCTACGCAGATGTCCTTGGGGTATTTGGAGAAGGTCATACTGAATTCGACTTCTTCACCTTTGGCATCTTTACCATTGAAGACAGGACCCTGCGACCAGGAGCCTAACCCAAGAAACATTATCAATGTCCATAGAAATAGGGATTTGCAGACAGATTTAACCATAATCTAAACGAGTTTAAACAAATATATTCCAAAGAGGGTGGAACATCGTGCTTTATTGCGGAGTGAAAATAAAAAATCTACTTCGCAAAACCTGATCGATCTAGCTTAATGTCATAAACTGGGCATGGTAAGCTGTCGATTCCTTACCTGTGACCTATTTGATATCTTCTCTCTATTATGGAATTTTCTCTTGGAGTATCAAGCTATGCTGATACTTCCAGTAGTCTCAGCAGGTATGGTTCGTGGGTCGTGGCCATGATTTGGGGAAGGATGGAAAGAAGAAGTAAAAGAGCTAGAGGCATTAGGCTTGTGCCAGTAATTGCCTTCAAAGACTTGGAAGAATAGTCTGATTTTTACTTAGATTTGCTCCCTAGTAAAATCCGATCAGATTAACAAAGATGAAGAAACCTAAATCCTCCAATCTCTTTTTTGCTGTCGTGGTGACTTTGTTCGTACTGGGGTGTAAGACCAAGGACAAATTGTCCGGAGGCAAGGTGCAAATTGAAAAACAGGTGCCTCTCCTAGTATTCCCAGGCCATGATACTGTTTACCAAGATGAGTTCGAGTACGTCTACCAGAAGAATAACGGTGGATGGGATGCAGCCAAAGAGCATACACAGTCCCAGTACCAGGAATATCTGGATTTATATATCAATTTTAAGCGGAAAGTTCTCGATGCAGAAGCCAATGGTCTGCATGAGACCAAAGCCTTCAAAACGGAATTCGAAGGTTACCGAAAGCAACTGGCCCAGCCTTACCTAGTCGACAAGACCGTACAGCAAGAATTGATTATTGAGGCTTACGAGCGTGGACAAGAAGTGATCAATGCTGCTCATATTCTATTAATGTGTTCTCCTGAAGCGACTCCGGCAGACACTCTGAAAGTTTACAACCGTGCCTTTGGCCTTCGGGATTCAATATTAAATGGTGCTGATTTTGGCTCCATCGCAGCTAAATATTCGGAAGACCCTAGCGCTAAATCTAACAAAGGTGATCTGGGCTACTTTACCGTGTTTGATATGGTCTATCCATTCGAATCCGGTGCCTACGATACAGAGGAAGGAGAAATCTCCATGCCTATTCGCTCGGGTTATGGCTATCACTTGATCAAAGTTAAAGACCGAATGAAGTCCACAGGTCGGAAAACCGCAGCTCACCTGATTATTAGGGTTGGTCCACAATACAGTGCCAAAACAGAGGAAGAAGCCAAGAACCGCATCCAAGAGATATACAATGAGCTTAAAGGAGGTGCAGACTGGCGTGAAATGGTTCGCAAATACTCCGACGACCCAAACACCAATCAAAAAGGTGGTACTCTGGGCCAGGGCCGCCTTATCCCTGAGATGGAAAATGTTAAACGCAACCTGGGTAAAGGTGAATTTTCAGAACCTTTTGAGACATCTTTTGGTCATCATATCCTTAGTATTATCGAAATAGAGCCGATCAAGACATTCAAAGAATCGGAGGCTGAGATTAAAAGCCGAATTGCTCGAGACGCACGTTCCACCCTCTCCCAGGAAAGACTGATTGCCAGGGTAAAGCGTGAAAACGGTTTTTCTATTAACCAGGAAAACATCGATAAATTCAATCAGTTCTTAGAAGCTCAAAAGGTGACCCCACAATACATCAAAGGCTTGTGGCGTCCTGTCGACTCTTTGATGATCGATCTAAAAGATCTCCCCATATACAGTATTGGCACGGGTGAAGAGAAAATCCAAGGGACCGTCATGGACTTCGCGGGGTATTATGTTGCTGCCCGTAAAGGATTGGAGGGCGTTACCATCCGACAAGCCACAGATAGGTTTGTGGAAGGTTATTTCGAAAAAGAAGTGCTTGCATTCGAAGAATCTCAACTGTCCAAAAAGTATCGCGATTATCGCGAGCTACTCAAAGAATACCGAGATGGCATCTTGCTCTTCACCTTAACGGAAGACAAAGTTTGGCGTAAAGCTGTGGAGGACACTACTGGTCTCAAGGAATATTACAATTCCCATAAAGATGATTTTCGTGCTGGAGAACGTGTCAAAGTAGATGAATACATTTCAGATACCCAGAGTACCCTGAGCCGGGTACTGGAAATGCTGAAAGCAGGTAGGACAGAAGAGGATATTACCAAAGAACTGAACGCTTCGTCCTCTCTGAACTTAACCATTCGTACCCAGATGTATGAAAAGGGAAAATCAGAGGCTATTGATCCTCTATTCGCCCAAGAACCTGGTTACACTTCCGAAGTCACGAATTACGGTAACAATCGCTTCCGGATTTTCGTCCTCAAGGAACTGGTACCTGCTGGCTTAAAATCCTTTGAAGATGCCAAGTCTGAAGCCATCACTCAATATCAAAGCCACCTTGAGGACACATGGATGAAAGAACTTGAAACCCGGTATCCAGTGATTGTCAAGAAAGACATCGCTAACAACCTATTCAAATAAATAGATGAAACTCTTCTGCCGCGTTACTCTTGTGCTGTTGTGGCTTTTTACACTTCAGTTTTGGAGTTGTGATGGTAAGGAGCCACCGCTTGATGATGGGATCGTTGTACAATTCAAGGATAATTATCTCACCAAGTCGCAACTTTCATTTTATATCCCCAATGGTATTCCCGAAGCAGACAGTGCGCGTTATGCACAACAGTTTATCGCTCAGTGGATCAAAGAGCGGGCTGTTATGGAGAGGGCGCTCACAGAAGATCATGAACTCACCGACCTGATCGATTACAAGGTCAGGGACTATCGTGCGAAATTGATAATGCACGAATATGAGTCTAAGTTAGTCGAAAGATCTCTGGACAAAGATATCTCCGATTCCTCGATCCAAAAATTTTACGATGACAACATCGAACACTTCAAGAGCAAAGAGGATCTCTACTGCTATTTCTACTTGGTTACAAAGGAAAATAGCTTGGCTCAAGTGGATAAGTGGATGGGGAGTTCCAAGGAGTCGGATTTAGAAAGTTTGAGAAACTGGGCCAGTGCCAATTCCCTAGAGGCCAAGTTTGACAGCAGTTACGAAAAAAGTACAGTTATCAGCCAACTCTCAAAAGGATATTATGGAAATCTCAGGAAAGTTAGGGCTGGGCAATTAGTTCAATGGACAGGCGTTATACAGGGAGAAAGATTTAAATATCGTTTTAAACTAATTGATGTGGTCAGGACCGGAGATTATCTCCCTGTTAGTTTATGCGAGGAAAGGATCAAAAACTCTCTGCTGAACGACCGCCGGATAAAACTGATCGAAGACACTGAAAACAAAATCGTCAAGGATGCCCAAGCGCAAAATTATATTCAATACTAAACATCTCTTTGTTCTGGCCGGGATGCTCATAGCTCTGATCACGAGTTCTTGGTCCCTAGGAATGGGACAATCGGTTGACCGGGTTGCGGCCATTGTGGGGGATGATATTATTCTTCATTCTGAAATCTTAGCTCAGATACAGTACTACAAACAAAATGGGGTTGAAGATGATGGTTCTATGTACTGTACGGTGATGGAGGAAAAGATTTTTGAGCACCTTCTACTCAACAAGGCACGCCAGGATTCAGTGGAAGTCTCCGACGATGAGATCGATTCCGAACTTGAACGCCGAATAACCTACTTTGTTCAGGGTTATGGGGGGGTGTCACAGGTTGAGGAGGTTTATGGAAAGCCTATGATTGAGATCAAAGATGACCTTCGAGATGAGGTTAGAGACAAGTTGCTGGTCGACCGTATGCGTCAGCGCATTCTATCAAATGTCACTGTCACTCCTCGGGACGTTAAGCGGTTCTACTCTGAAATTCCAAAGGATTCTCTTCCTCTGCTTCCTGCAGAGGTTGAACTCTACCATATAGCATCTATTCCTAAGGCTTCGAAGACCAGCAAGAAGATTGCCTACGACCAACTTAAAGAGATTCGGGATAAGATCATTTCAGGAGCTGAAACCTTTGGTGACATGGCCAGTAAGTATTCACGTGATCCTGGAAGTGCACGAGCAGGCGGTGAACTGGGTACCTTTGGCAGAGGGCAAATGGTTCCTGAATTTGAAGAGGTTGCTTTCAATATCAATGAAGGTGATGTTTCTGAAATCTTCGAAACAGATTACGGTTACCACATCCTTCAGGTCTCTGAAAAAATTGGACAGACGGTAACCGCACGCCACATTCTAATCACCCCATCGGTCAATTCTGATGACGATTCAAAATGCATCGCCAACCTCAATGAAATTCGTTCCTGGATCGTTGAAAGTGATACTCTTTCATTCCAGACGGCTGCCTCCAAGTATTCTGGCGACAAGTCTACCTCCACCTACGGAGGGAATATTAAGAATCCTCAATCCGGTGATTCTAGGGTGCCCATCGACATGCTTGATGCTGACTTTTTCTTTCTCGTTGATGAAATGGAAGAAGGAGAGATCAGCGAACCCTCTGAGTGGTTTAACCCGGATAAAAAACGAGGATTTCACATTGTCTACCTTAAGCGCAGGGTGCCTCCCCATATTGCCAATCTGGGTGATGATTATTTTAAAATTCAGCAAGCTGCACTTCAGGCAAAGCAAGGCATATCTCTTGAAAATTGGTTCAAAAGAGCGGTAACTAATATTTACATTGATATTAAAAGTGAAGAGTGCATTGGGGTGCTCCCTTACTTGCTCCCTTCCGCTCAAAATAAATGATGTCGAATGAGCATAAAGTATATAAATGAAAAGGAGGCGGCTGATGCGCTGGCCTCCATCTACAAAGACCTCAAGCAGGAAATTGGAAAGGTGATCGTAGGACAAGAGGACGTGGTTGAAAAACTCATCATTGCCCTGTTCTGCAAAGGCCACAGTTTATTGGTGGGTGTTCCTGGTTTAGCAAAAACCCTTCTGATCAGTACTATTTCTCGAGTTTTGGACTTGAACTTCAACCGGATCCAGTTTACGCCGGACCTGATGCCCGGTGATATTCTGGGTTCTGAAATCCTCGAACTGGATGAAGAAACCAACCGCCGCCAGTTCAAATTTATCAAAGGTCCCGTTTTTGCCAACATTGTCCTTGCGGATGAGATCAACCGCACCCCTCCCAAAACCCAGGCTGCATTGCTGGAAGCTATGCAGGAGAAAAGAGTTACTGTGGCCGGACACTCATATAAGCTTCAGGAGCCATTTTTTGTACTGGCCACCCAGAACCCGATTGAACAAGAAGGGACTTATCCACTTCCTGAAGCCCAGTTGGACCGTTTTATGTTCAATATCCTAGTGGACTACCCTTCGGTTGATGAGGAAATCCAGATCGTCAAAGAAACCACTAGTTCCCAAATTGTTGACCTAAGTGTTATTCTGAAACGAGAAGAGATTCTGGAATTCCAAGATCTGGTACGCAAGGTTCCTGTCACTGACAATGTAGTTCAGTACGCGGTACACTTGGTCAGCAAAACTCGGGTCACTACTGACCATGCACCTGGCTTCATCAAGGAACTGATTACCTGGGGCGCTGGCCCTCGGGCTTCTCAATACCTGATTCTTGGTGCGAAATGCCACGCTCTGCTGCACGGCAAGTACAGTCCAGATATCGAAGACCTACGAGCGGTTGCCGTTTCAGTACTTCGACACCGAATCGTTCCCAGCTTTACCGCTGAAGCCGAAGGCATTACTTCCGGAGATATCATTGACCGGCTAATGAACGAAACGGATTAATTTTCTTCCTGATCTCAGAACAGTTCTCTGTAAAAAATGGCCGCCGCTCTCAAAAAGAAAACGACGGCGCTCCTTCCAAAATGGTGACTGACTAAGATCCCTTTTTCGGGTTCACTGAGCCTCCATCATGGGATTTTTTTTCTTGCTCCGGCTCATCACCAGATTTCCGAAGGTCATTTCCATCCGGTATCCTTGGCGAACGAGGCGTCAATTCCTGTGGATCCGGGCGTCTTTCTTCATCAGAATTCTCTTGTTTAGCCATTGCATTTTATCCCGTTGTGCCACACCCACGGATATGGGTGTGGCACGGAGTTTCTCTGCGAATCGGTGCATCAAAGAGCGGTCACTGTTCATATAAACAATTTGCTCTTTTGTCAACTGTTCGCAATTAAAGAACGAATCGCCAGCTTGATTGTGAACTTTTCAAGTTAATGTATCGCTTTTACCTACTATCCGCCCTACATGTCTTTCGGTATGTAAGCCATAGTTGCTTGGAAATACGATATTCCTGTTGCTGATACCAAACCTACCGAGAGTACCCGTTCACTCGCATTTTAAGATTCTGGAATGCCCGAAGAATACGCTGTGTGGAGACAGTTTCTTAAGGAATTCTACTAAATTTGCAGTCATGCAGTATTCCGAAATCTTCCCGAAAGTGATCTCTCATGCCAAAGAGTATGGATTTGTATTCCCATCTTCTGAGATCTATGACGGTCTCAGTGCGGTCTATGACTATGGTCCCATGGGAGTAGAGTTGAAAAAAAACATTGAAGACGCTTGGTGGCGTGCGATGGTTCAGATGCACGAAAACATTGTGGGCCTCGATTCTGCAATTTTAATGCATCCTACCATCTGGAAGGCTTCGGGACACGTTGATGCATTCAACGACCCGCTGATTGATAATAAGGACTCAAAAAAACGCTATCGTGCAGATATCCTGATAGAGGATTATATTGAAAACAAGTTAGAGAAAACAATCCGAAAGGAGGTGGACAAAGCCGCCAAACGGTTTGGAGAAAGCTTTGATGAATCAAAGTTTCGCGAAACCAATGGAAGGGTGATCCAGTACCAGTATAAGATCAACGATATACGGAGTAAATTTGCCAAGCTACTTGAAAAGGAAGATTTGTCTGGACTGCGGAACCTAATCATTGAATTGCAGATTGTCGATCCTGAATCCGGTTCACGGAACTGGTCGGAGGTCCGTCAGTTTAACCTGATGTTCAAAACCCAATTGGGTGCCACAGCCGACGATGCCACCGACATATACATGCGTCCCGAAACAGCTCAGGGGATTTTTGTTAATTTCCTGAATGTCTATAAAACTTCCCGGTTAAGGCCCCCTTTCGGAATAGCTCAAATTGGCAAAGCTTTCCGAAACGAGATCGTAGCACGGCAATTCATCTTCCGTATGCGGGAATTCCACCAAATGGAAATGCAATTTTTTGTTCGTCCCGGCACGGAACTTGAATGGTTCAGGCATTGGAAGGAGAAGCGTATCGCATGGCACAAGGATCTAGGTCTACCTGTTGAAAAACTTAGGTTCCATACACATGAAAAACTTGCGCACTATGCCAATGCTGCAGATGACATTCAGTTTCAATTTCCTTTTGGGTTCAAAGAATTAGAGGGAATTCACTCCAGAACTGACTTTGACTTAAAGCAACATGAGCAGTTTAGTGGCAAAAAGCTCCAAGTTTACGATCCTGAATTGAAAAAAAACTACATTCCTTATGTAGTAGAAACCTCCGTCGGGCTGGACAGAGTATTCCTCGCTCACTTGAGTCACGCATACACTGAAGAAGAAGTCAATGGAAAAACTCGTACGGTACTCAAACTTCACCCTTTGCTCGCACCGGTCAAAGTAGCCGTTTTCCCGTTGGTAGAAGCGGATGGTCTCCCCGAAATTTCCCTCAAGATTTTTAATTCTTTAAAATATAACTTCCGAACCCACTATGAGGATGGGCGCGATTCTATTGGCAGACGTTACCGTCGCATGGACGCTATCGGTACGCCCTACGCGATTACTGTAGATCACCAGACCAAAGAAGATGATACTGTTACCATTCGGGAACGGGATTCATTGGAGCAGATCCGCATACCAATCGATAAAATCCATGCCACTGTTGCAGACCGAGTGCATATAAAGTAATCTTCTTCCATCCATGAGATAGCGATTGGTCCGAGTTAAGTGAGATCAAGATGAGTTTTACCTGATTGTAGTTAAGTTGACTTAGGCCATTTACTGAACTGCCCTCCATTGATAGGACAGTAATTGGGTCCAATGCAATGAGATGTTCTTGATTTCATCCCTGATTGGAACCTCAATATTTTTTTCAGACGGCCCTTCAATGAAGGGTAGGGCCGGTTGAAAAAAATATTCAACGCGACACGGCATTGCTGACCACCGGGGAGCCGTTTCATGCTGCGGCCTCCCTGCATTTGTGGTAGGCCACCGCCGGAGGGACGTCTCCGATGGATGTATGCCTTCGCTGATAGTTGTAATACTCGAAATAGTCAGCCAGGCCGTGATAACAGGCGATTCCCTCAT
>JBFGVE010000080.1:0-13396 GCA_041565275.1 Bacteroidia bacterium | reverse complement strand
TCGCCTGGGATGAAGACCACCTCAAACTGGGAGGTGGCAACCTACAAGGAGCCGCTGACTTAATGGAAGCCCTGGAATTTCGCCGAACCAAAACCCGGTTGCTCAATACAGTACTTTTTGGCGCACATAAAGTCCAGAAAGACTTGTTTGATAATGTTGTTGCTTCCTCACCCTCAGATCTGGTCATTGAGGACGAGCTAGAAGCTAGTGTGCTGAATGTCAAAACCCGCCCCCACCATTACAGCCAAATCAGTGACGAAGCTTCACTCGACAAATTGATCGCTGTTATCAAAGCGAAAAAGAGTTTTTGTTTTGATACAGAGACGACCTCTCTGAAGGCTCGGCAGGCGGAGTTGGTGGCCATTACTCTGTCTGTGGAACCCGGAAGCGCCTATTTGATACATTATGTGCAGGGAAATTCCTTTTCAGAAATGGCATTGGAGAAACTTCGCCCTTTGATGGAATCTCTCGAGATCGAGAAAATCGGTCAGAATCTTAAGTATGATTCTTTGGTTTTGAAGAATTATGGTATCACCATTGCAGGTCCGGTCTTCGATACCATGCTGGCCCACTACGTGATCAATCCTGACCGGAAGCACAATATGGATGCGATGGCGCTTGCTCATCTCAACTATCATACGATCTCAATCGCGGAACTTATTGGGAAAAAAGGCAAGAATCAGTTAAGTATGAGGGATGTACCAATCGAAAAGCTAATTGACTATGCGTGTGAAGATGCGGACATCACCCTAGAACTTAAGGAATATTTGGAGCCTTTTCTGGACAGGTATGAAGTTCGCAAGGTATTGGAAAAGGTAGAACAACCACTGATTGAAGTGTTGACGAAGATGGAACACTGGGGTATCCAGATTGATAAGGAACACTTGGCCCAATACTCCAAGGAGTTGGAGACTGAGATGGCCCGGATCGAAAAAGAAATATATGTAATGGCCGGAGAGGAATTCAATATCAATTCTCCCCGGCAACTTGGGCTCATCATCTACGATAAGTTGAGCTTGGCCAAGGGGAAGAAGACCAAGACGGGTCAGTATTCGACCAGAGAAGAGGAATTGGAAAAGCTTGCTGGGAAGCACGATTTACCCGCTTATGTATTGCGTTACCGCAAATTGGGAAAGCTAAAGTCTACTTATGTGGATGCCTTGCCCAACTTGGTTTACGATGTAACAAACCGTATCCACTCTACCTTTAGCCAAGCAGTTACTGCAACTGGTCGCCTCAGTTCCCAAGATCCAAATATGCAAAATATTCCGATTCGGACTCTTGAAGGCCGGGAAATCCGCAAGGCATTCATTCCCGAAAAAGGGTTTACACTCCTGGCCGCGGATTATTCGCAGGTTGAACTTCGGATCATGGCTTCATTGAGCCATGATCCCGGGATGATGGAGGCTTTTCAAGAGGAACAGGATATTCATCGTGCAACTGCATCCAAAGTTTTTGGAGTGCCATTTGACGAGGTGGATGGAGACATGAGGTCCAAGGCAAAAATGGTCAACTTTGGTATCATATACGGAATTTCAGCTTTTGGCTTGGCCCAGCGACTGGGAATTCGCAGGAGCGAAGCTGCAGGGATTATTGACGCATATTTCTCGAAATATCCAAAGGTCAAGGAATATATGGATTCAAGCATAGATGAAGCGCGGAGCAAAGGCTATGCAACAACGATTATGGGGCGAAGACGTTATCTGCCAGATATTAATTCTGCCAACAATACATTGAAGAGCTTTGCAGAGCGCAATGCGATCAATACACCTGTACAGGGTTCTGCCGCAGACCTAATCAAACTAGCCATGATTGATATCCATAAAGAAATGGGTTCCCGGAATATGAATTCTCGAATGTTGCTCCAGGTACATGATGAGTTGGTCTTTGAAGCAGCAATTGAGGAACTCGAAGATCTAAAAGTGCTTGTAAAAGACAAAATGGAGAATGCATATCCATTCAATGTCCCGATGGCCGTAGAGGTAGGAACTGGGAGTAATTGGCTGGAAGCCCATTGATGTGAAGCAGAGCTTCCATATTAAGGGCTGGCTAATTGGGTTGGCCCTAACTGGCTCTATAACAATTTGTTGGGGGCAGTCGGATTCGATGGAGGTGCAGCAGGACACAGTTCTGAAGGGCAAGTTTCGATTACAATCCTTTGGCATTTCTTTCCGGGACGGGATCAGCCAATACTTTAATGGATACAACTATGTGACACTCCTGGCAAATGCCCGAGCCGGATTACCTCTGTTTTTTGACTGGCCGCAGTACTCAGGTGAGATTTTAGTCCCAGATTACACCCAGTATGAAGGGCATATTGCTTGGGTAGATACAGTAAGTGGCTTTAAAATGAGAGTTGGGTTGACCTATTTCCAGCGTTTTGATTCCATGGCTACGAATTCAATGGTAATGCAATTTGACACCATTCTTGGACGAAATGCCAGCGAATTCACCCGCTTCGGTGGGGTAACCTGGGCTGGAAAAAAACAGAGCCGGAAGATTGCGAGTTTTTTTCGACTGTACGGTGGAGCCGAGTTGGAAATCCTTTTTTCTCCAATAAGCGAAATCAATTTCCTGGAATATGCCTATGATGTCGGAGAGGATAAATTCCTGTCTATCAATGAGTTTCAAGTTAAGGGAAAGCCAAAGTTCAATATATTTGGTTCTGCTCTTCTGGGACTGGAGACAGTTTTCTTTGAGCACATGGGATTATTGTTTGAGGTTAAATCCGGGCTCGGTATTCAGCTCCTAACCAACGAAAACTCGTTCGGATTGGCAAAAAATGCCTTCCACGTTGGCTTAAATTACTATTTTTTCGACTACAAACGGAAGCGTCCCTCTCGTTCTATCCTCAATCCCGTCCAGATTGAGGAGGCTCCCCTGGATTCTCAGGGATTAGAAAAGACCCAATTATAACAATTCATGCTCCTTCACCCGATTTACAAGTATATACCATACACTATTGTACTTCTTGCTTGTATTGCAGGTTTTTTTGTTGATATTCTTGAAATTGATGCAGCTCAGTACGCTGTAATGTCAAGGGATATGCTCGCAGAAGGAGACTTGCTTCACCTAAAGGACCGAGGTGTTGATTACCTGGACAAACCTCCACTTATATTTTGGTGTACGGCACTGAGCTATAAGTTATTTGGTGTGTCTACCTTTAGTTATAAACTACCTTCTTTCCTCTTTGCTATCCTCGCTGTATGGTCTACGATGGGGTTGGCAGGTCGTTTCTACTCCCAGAGAACCGCTTTCCTGTCCGGTGTGATCCTCGCTTCCTCTCAGGCCTTTTTCCTCATGAACAACGATGTCAAAACCGACATGTATCTGATCGGTTCATTGGTCTTTACCATTTGGATGTTAGTAGCTTATATACAGGAGGGCAAATGGTACCAGTTTGTTTTGGGCTTTATAGGTATCGGATTTTCTTTTCTGGCCAAAGGACCCTTGGGATTGGTAGCTCCCTTAGTGGCATTGGGTACGGATTTACTTCTCAAACGCGATTGGAAGAATATCTTTCGGTGGCAATGGTTGCTTGGTCTTGGCTTGGTTGGGCTGATCCTGACGCCATTTTGTATTGGGCTTCATGAACAATTTGGAGTAAAAGGGATTCGCTTTTTCCTTTGGACCCAGAGTTTTGGACGGATAACCGGGGAAAGCGAGTGGTCCAACAATGCTTCGCCTTTTTTTCTGGTTCACACCTATGCCTGGGCATTCGTGCCTTGGACGATTGTGGGCCTTACGGCTTGGGGGCGGAAATTCCTGGAGGTTTTACAGGATGCTTTTTCCATTCCCAAAAGTAAGGAGGCGATCTCACTGGCAGGATTTACCCTTCTATTCATTGCGCTTTCCTTGTCAAGGTTTAAGCTTCCTCATTACATATTCATCGTCCTTCCCTTTGCAGCTATCTTTACAGCTCAGTACCTACACAGCTTGATCAATGACATTTCACTTAGAAAGTTATCTGCCTTTTTTATGTGGCTCCATTTTTCTTTTTTCCTGTTGGTCACCGGAGCAGTCAATTTACTGATGGCTTGGTCTTTTCCCGGAACTCCTTGGTGGATTTGGATATTGAGTAGCGCAGGATCCCTCGGGATTATCGCCGGATTTCTATTTAGCAAAAACGCTTCATGGAAACACATGTTACCCACTGCAATTGGGTTCGCTCTTATCAATTTAGTAATCAATATTTATCTCTATCCTGAACTTTTAAAATACCAGAGTGCAGGACAGGTTGGCCAATATATAGCTGAACAACAAATTCCTCATAATCAGGTATTTGCTTATCGCACGGGAGGACGATCCTTTGATTTTTACAGTGGTAGAGTCTTGGTCCCGGGTCCAGATCCGAGATTTCCTGCTTTTGACAGCCTTAGACAAATGGGTACAATATGGTACTACACAGACGGAAAGGGGAAGGAAGAGCTTGATAAAGAAGTCCCTAGTGCAGTGGTAGAAAAGGAATACGATCATTTTCGGTCGAGCAGGCTCAGCCTTTCTTTTATCAATCCTGCTTCGCGCGCGCGAGTTACAGAAAAACGTTATCTGATGCGGGTCGATCATGAGTAAGCGTTTCTTATTTTACTGTTGTCCATATTTCTCTGGACAACAGTAAATTCAAGATATGAAAAAGTAGGGAAGTGCAATACAGTCATTTCTACTCTGAGGATCATCTGGACCTTCTCTGGGTTTCTCCAATTTTTCTTTAATCTCATTAAGAGATCGCCCTAAAGATTCTAACTTTTCCTGCAACCGGTCAATTGCCTTTTCCAATTCATTGAGTTGCTTTTTTGAATCAGAATCTTCGCTTTCAGGCGCTATCATAGCTGATGGATAGGTACATGAAAAAATGCCAGACCGGTTCTAGCGAACCGATACTGGCACCAATCAACAGAGAAACGCGCCCCGTGGGAACGAGGCATTTGGATAAAAAGGAGATAATTAAACAATTAAGTCTTTTATCAATATTTTAAGTTGCCAACCACCATACCAACACCTCTCTTGTCTATCCTCTAATGTACACAAAAGGGGTACATTTGATGGTTGAGATACATCTATGAACGAACTCAGAATCTTTCGCTGTAAGAAGATGGAACAAAGGTATGGCATCTCTACAAAGTAGGAAATAATAATTTCTGTATAATTAGGTCCATAAGCTACCTTTTTAGCAGCATTATTTGACCTAAAGTACTGAATCTAAATAATCTAATAATCATCTATTATTTACAAGTTCAAGTCTTTTATTTTTTTTAAATAGTCCAGGTTTTGGACAAATATCACCTTCAAAGTATACAGATAAGTGTTTGTAAGACGGGGGGTAAAGATGATTTTTTTTCAGCGTATTCACTTTACTGTTGATCATTTGATATCTTTCCGAATGGAAATACGCTTTCTTGGGACGGGGGGAGCCTTTCAGGTTGAACTGGGAAATTCTGCCGTATTGATCAAATTGGATCAAGGCAATTTGCTAGTGGATTGTGGGCATTCGGTTTTCCCAACCTTGGTGAAAAAAGGAATAATTGACGAGGTGGATGCTGTACTACTTACCCATTTCCACGATGATCATGTCGGAAGTTTGTCTTCTCTGATCCTGTATTACCAGATTGTTTTAAAGAAGGGGAAACTAACTCTTCTCAGTCCCAGCCAGGAGTTTGAGGATGAGTTGAGAGCATTTTTGGCCCATTCCCTGATCAATCCTGAATTGCGAGCCAACTTCCAGTCCCTTGATAGCTGGTCTTCTATCCATGCCATTGATACTTATGGCCTCCATGTAGCCGGAATGCCTACCTATGCTTATACATTTTCAGAAAGGGGTGCCAGCCTCGCCTATTCCGGAGACCTGGGTAATCCAGATCCTTTTTTCAGTGAACTAGATAATATGGACCTGCCCAATCTTCAGGTATTTCATGAAGTATGCTTTACAGATAATGGTTCGGCACATACCTTCTACACGGAGCTGGAACGCTACCTGGACCGTTATACTATTTATGGGTACCACTGTGACCACCATGCAAAACCTTCGGACCTCCGCTTGCCTCTGGCTGCTGAACATGGCTTTTTAATTAAGTAGATCTTTCCTAAAGTACAGGAATTGATAATATGGATAATTCCTGCTATTGCCGTAGGATCCAACCAATTGATAGTTTTCAAAGCGAGGATCGCGTTGGATAGCAAATGCCTCATCCAAGTAATCAAATCTGTTAGGTGATAAGTTAGTGAATATCAATGCTTCTGCATTGTGTTTATAAAAATAGTCTATGACATCAAGAGAGTCAGGTTGCTGGCGAGCCAGGTAAGTATCGTTCAGGCGGCCAAAGTCTATACACCTTAAGTCAGTATGATAGGCGATGGCTCCAGCGTCCATATAGGATATAATGGTTGATCCAGGGAGGAGGGTTGACCTGAGGATTCTTGCCACTGGGAGGTATTCTTCTTTCATAATACTATCCATATTCAAAACAAATTGCCGCTCACTTTTGAATTTAGCTCCCATGATGCCGAGTTGAATCATCCCAAGCAAGGCGGCCATTTTGAGAATCCTTCTGTAAACAAGGGGGTTTTCTTTCTTTGATCCTTGAATCACCCTCCAACCATCATTGCCCAAAATAGCAAGTATGATCAGCAGAGGAGCATAATAGGGGAAGAAAAACCGGGAAGCATAATTCATGAACAACTGACTTCTCCCGTAGCTGAACATTACCAATCCTAAAAAGATTAACATGGCCCAAAAGAAGAAAGCTCTTTTTTGATCAATTTTCTGTTCTTGTTTGGTTCCTGCTACATAGGTAGTCAGGGATACAAGTAGAGGAATGCCCAAGTAATACCCGGCAAAGCGGAGAAAATCCTTGATAGATTCTGTGTTGAAAAAGCCCCGATAGATTTTAGCATAGTAGGTATTTGGAAAGATAGAACCATAATAATCCAGCTTCCAGAGGAGATATAAGAAGTTAATTGTGAAAACAATAGAAGTTATTACAAGTAGTTTTAGTTTAGCTATTTTCCATGTCCCTAACTTCCGGCCAAAAATAAGGATCCCTAGGGCAATCCCCGAAAAAAGCATTCCTTCAGGACGGCATAGTGAAAGCAATGTAAGAGAAGGGATTAAGAGAAGCGCTTCATGCCATGGCCAGCCTTTATCCATCAGGCGAACTACCTGGTATGTGCTAGAAATCAACAGGTATGTAAAAAGCAGGGTTTCAAGGCCACTAAAGACATGAACATACAGCATCGGAGCCAGGAGAAAGAGAGCAACAGCGATGCTTGAGAGTATATGGGAGACATTAAAGCGCCTAGCCAGAAAATAAACGAAAAAAGACGAGCCCAACAGACTGTAAAGGGATAAGAGGCGAATAAAGGGGACGACATTCTTGGTCAGAGAATGCAAGACGGTTGAGATAATGGGAAGGAGTAACCCTGTGTATCCTTCAACAGGAGGGTCCCCAGGGTTCCATGTTAATTCTCCGGTGAAATACAAGTTCTTCCCGTACCTGTAGGCAATATAGGCGTCGTCAACTGTCCAGGAAGGCATCAGAACCAATGCCAGCCCACACAGAAAGAAGCTGGCCAGTAATATACTATGATGGGTGCGCATATATAGAGACTGCTGGGAGTCAATATGCAGTTTCCATCCCGAATTTCAAATTATACCCACCAATTTGCTCAAGAACTCAGATAGTTTCCACTGATGGGTAGTTTTCATGGAACAAGTTGATATTTCCTTTAAGCAATGTATTTTTAGAGTATGAAGAAAACCCTTTTGGTGCTGACACTTCTTACCTTTTATGGGCTTACACCACACGCTCAACAGTACTTTGAAGGAAACTTAGTGTTGGAAGGTGGAGATACCCTCAATGGTCTTGTAGGATTTGGGCCCGAGGGAACTTTTGTGTTCCAGAAAGATAAAAAGACAAAGCCTGTCTACAAAAAAGAGAGTGAAGTGTCTGGCTACCAGATCGGTTATGATATCTACCGAAAGTTTTATGTAGAGGTATTGATGGGTAATTTCCCTGAGCACCGTATTGTTTTCTTGGAAGCAATTGTAGAGGGCCCTGTCACCTTGTACGAATACAAGGGGAAAGGCTTGCTGTTCGGAGAGCATACCAATCACTTCCTTCACCATGCGGAAATTGAGATTCCTTTCCGGGTGCCTAAAAGAAGCGGGTATTTCAGGGCTGAACTTAAAAATTACTTCAAAGACTGTGAACTGATAGCCGGGAAGATCAAATCAAAAGAGTACGGATATGATGATCTGATAGATATCGTAGTAAAGTTCAACATTTGGTATGAAGAAAACTCATATTAAGAACCTAGTTTTATGTCGAATGTAAGTCTGTGTTAGCTCTATCGAAAAAGAAAAGGTGGTCATCGAAAGGGAAGGTATTGTACAGTATATTCCTGATCTTTTTTGTGTTGGGGATAGGTGAAATCGCCGTACGTGCTTTAGGGTTTTCACCCTGGTCTCTCGCCCGATACACTTTTGAATCGGAACCATTTGGACCATTTTTCGAGCCTGATGCAAGGCTGGGGTACAAAGGCAGGCCCGGGGTATTCCGCCTAATTCTATCCGACACCCTGCGAGTGGTAGTTTCACACGACTTGAGAGGTTACCGCATTACCTCAACATTTCCGGATCCCAAACCGGACCGCCCTGAAATTTGGGTCTTTGGGTGTTCTTTTACACATGGGTTCGGAGTAAATGACTATGAAACTTATCCCTGGATGTTACAGGAGGCCTTTCCTTCCCATAAGGTATCTAACTTCGGGATGGATGGGTACGGGACCTATCATGCCTTGTTACAATTGGAGTCGTTAATGGCGGACGGTGACATACCCGAACTGGTCATCCTGGCATACGGAAGCTTCCACAATCAAAGGAATGTCAGCAGCAGGTATTGGAAAAAGGCTTTGGCAGGACGGGATGTGGCAGAGGGCATTCAATACCCTTTTGTGAGGTTCAACGCGTCTCAGGAACTTATTCGGGGAATGGAAAAGCCAGTGTACAAGCCCTGGCCGCTGATGCGTCATTCTGCTTTGGTACATTATTTGGAAAACACAGTCAATAATTCTGAATATACATCCCTAAAGCCATTCGAAGTTACCAAGCGCGTTATACAAAGGATAGATGCAAAAGTTAGTGAATATGGAAGTGAACTTTTAGTCCTCAACATCTTCCGGGACAAAGAAAGTACCAGAATGCTGGATAGCATCGGAGGCAGTATAAAGACATTGGATATATCCGTTGATTTGAATGACAAGTCGGTTCGGATCCTTCCCGGCGATGGTCACCCCAACCGGCATGGGCACCGCCAGATGGCCGATGAGTTGATCAAATACCTGAATACGCAAAATCTTCACCACAGTGTTTACAGCATTGATCAGCTAAAACCTTAAATTTGATCGGACCTTAGAAAGGAAGTTCATCCAATGAATATTGAGGACATATGGAATTATAAATTGCTCTCCATGGGGAGTTTTTCCATCACGGTTGAGTCACTGTTCCTGGTCATACTGATCATACTGACAGCGCGGGGGATTGTATGGTTGGTTGCGCGGATCCTGAAGGGGAGATTGAAAAGGATCAAAGGAGTAGACCTTGGACGCCAATATGCAATCATTTCAATCACCAAGTATTTTGTCTATACCCTGGCAGTGTTCCTGGTATTCGAATCGGTTGGCGTCAATGTAACTTTATTGATCGCAGGTTCGACCGCGCTGTTTGTCGGACTGGGCTTTGGGTTACAGAACACCTTCAATGATTTTGTAAGTGGTATTATCCTGTTGTTCGAGGGAAGCCTTCAGATCGGGGATGTCGTGGAGGTCAAAGAGATGGTGGGCCGGGTTACCCACATTGGGATCAGAACTTCGCAGATCTGGACCCGGGACAATGTCAGTATTATCGTTCCCAACAGTAACTTTGTCTCGGAAAAGGTCATCAACTGGAGCCATCAAAGACCCGTAGCACGTTTTAAAATGGAGGTCGGCGTCAAGTATGGATCCGATACCAAATTGGTTACGGAGTTGCTCATCAAGGCTGCTGAGAAACATCCGAAAGTCAGTGTAACACCAGAGCCCAAGGTTGTTTTCCAAGACTTTGGAACTTCCAGCCTGGTGTTCCACCTCCACTTTTGGACGGTTTATACTTTTGAAGCAGAATACATCCTAAGCGACATCAGGTACGAAGTGGACAGCCTGTTCCGGGAGCACGGAGTTACCATTCCATTCCCTCAGAGAGATGTTCATATGATCCCACCGAGCACTCCCCAATAGCGAGTGTACCCTCAATAAGAAGATAAGGGGCTGACTTTTCCAGGACCACCGGGAAACCTGGGAACTTGATTATGGGAATGGACCTATTCTCCCTGCCCAAGTGAAAAGGCCAGTTCACCGTCGAACTTGTATAAATTCTCTGTTTTAATGATGTCAACACCTTCAGAGCTTAATTGTGACTGGAGGTTCAGCACATCATCGAAAGACAATTCCGGGTAGTCCCATCCTTCCGAATGCTTGGTTGCCTCCTTAGAGATAAACCTGCAGCGCCAGTGGTCGGTACAGAATGTCTCCGGGAAGCCGTTGGGATATACCTTAACGCCCCGGTTGGTGATCATTTTCAGCTTCATCTTTTCTCCTGAGATCGAGTCAAGCATCTGCCCGATCTCATTGGCATCATCTCCCCGCCAATCGACAAAGACATCACACCCCACCAATTCTTTCTTCACGTCCTTGCGCACATAAGGATAGAAATGAAACGCCTTACCCGAAGTCTTTGAATCAGCTTTCAGAAATTCGGGTTCCATACCCAGGCGATCGATCACCGCCTGTGCAAACTCTGAAGTGGATACCAATTGTGTACTGACCCCTTTTTCATAAATATCCCCGGTATGGACTCCATCTTCAATAGTTTTGAGCCAGGCCTTACGGATATTGTCTGCTACCTCTCCCTGGCCAATGTGAGACAACATCATCAATGCTCCATTGAGAAGCCCGGAAGGATTTGCAATATTTTTACCCGCGATATCGGGTGCAGAGCCATGGATAGCTTCAAACATAGCCAGGTGCTCGCCTATATTGGAGGAGCCGGCCAAACCCACAGAGCCTGCGATTTGAGCTGTAATATCCGAAAGGATATCCCCATAAAGGTTGGTGGTAACTACCACATCAAAATTTTCAGGAGAATCTGCCAGTAGTGCTGCTCCTATGTCGACAATTTTCGATTCTTTCTCAATCTGAGGATATTCTGCCCCTATCTCCTTGAATACCTGGTGGAAAAGGCCATCCGTCAACTTCATGATATTGTCCTTGATCATGCAAGTGACCTTCTTCCTTCCATTGTTCACTGCATATTCAAATGCAAAGCGAACGATCCGTTCACAACCCGGGCGAGTCACAAGCTTCAGACACTGCATGACATCAGCAGTTTGCCTGTGTTCAATTCCTGCATAGAGATCTTCCTCATTTTCCCGAATGATTACCAGGTCCATTTCCGGGTGCTTGGAGGGAACATAGGGGTGCATTGCCTTACTCGGACGGATGTTCGCAAAAAGACCCATGGACTTACGGATCGTCACATTGAGACTTTTATACCCCTTTCCTTGAGGAGTGGTGATCGGGGCCTTTAAGAATACCTTGGTTCTCCGCAGTGATTCCCAGGTGTCTCCGTCGATGCCTGAAGTTTGACCCGATAAATATACCTGCTCTCCTATCTTAACTGTTTCAACTGAGATCCTGGCCTGGGCAGCCTCAAGGATATTCAAAGTCGCTGTCATGATCTCCGGGCCTATACCATCTCCGTAGGCCACTGTAATTGGAATTTTCTCCATGCTGTGATATCTGTGATTTTCCCGCAAAGATCGGGATATCTCTGGTAAGTTAGTATTTATTGCGACCTAAATTCCGGGAGGCCACACCTTGATGCGGATGAAAGAGCCACAAATCGATCCAATATGCAACTTGTGCGTCATGACCCGGGTAAACCTGGCAGTCCGGAGCTTGCAAGTTGGGTCCAGGGTGCGTACTGGTTGGGGTCAAGCTGCGATCTGATGGGGTTTAGCATAAAGTACGGTTGAGGCTGAAGGTACGACCATTGGGGTCAAACTGTAATCTGACAGGGTTTATGGTACAGCAAAGTTGGATGCGGGGCACAACTCCGTGGGGGTTCGAAGTATAGCACGGTAAGGGTCAGAGCATAGCTTGGCTGTGTCCGGAGTGCATCTCAGTGGGGGCCCGAAGAATAGCACGGGAAGGGTCAGAACACTGCAACTTGTGTCCGAGCACAACTCAGCGGGTATTCCGAGTATAGCCCGATAGGGGTCAGAACACTGCAACTCGTGCTCAGAGTACAACTCAGTGGGTATTCGAAGTATAGCCCAATAGTATCCGAACACACAATATCAATGGTTAAGAGTACCACCAAATGGTGTTCACATTACAAATTTGGGGAGGCCGGAGTTATATCCCGATAATGCATACGGTACAACTCGGGCATATTTGTAGCAAAATACAGTGGTACGCAGAATACAACTCAGTGAAGCTGGGAGTGCAATTCAGGTGTAGCCGAATTACAGCCATGGGGTGTCTGAATTACAGCTTGGTGGTGCCTGAATTAAAGCCATGCGTTGTCTGAATTACAGCCTGGCGGTGTTTAGGGTATTCATCGCCACAAAGATCCCGATACGTATAGCCGCTGTCGCCCGGATTGACCTCGATGATTATGTTGGCAAATTTGATCCCTTTACCAGGTTTGGGATTTTGATTGAGCAGGGCTATATGTTCGCTCCTGGTTGCTCTATTTGGTACAGCTATGCCGCGTTTCCTCAGCTTTTCGAAAATCAAAGGAGCTGCTCTCTCTAGCTGCCAATGAAATTGGCGGACTACCTCAGGAATCTTATCCAGGGAATATCCCAGGGATGTGTTTTTGTGAAGCCAGTATTCCTGGATCTGCCAGCACCACATTGATTTCGCTTTCCCAGTGCAGCATCGTAGGTGGCTGAGAAAATCCGCCTTGACAATAAATCAGGCGGTATCTACCTTTGCCTCCCGTTTCAAAGTAGGTGAGTAGGAACAACCAATATGAAAGTACTTGAAAAACAGTTCAGATAATAGGTCGCCAAGATTCGGTCAAGAAAGGGCTGACCACCCGAATGAAGGAAAGAGTGGGAATTAACCTAAAAAACTCTATAAACTAGATTAGGTACCATCATTTAAAAATGTTTAATAACAATGAGAATTTTAAAACTAAACCTGGTTGCTTTAGCAACAATTTTATTAATCTTTTCTTGTAGCAAAGAGGAATTTGCGATAAACCAAGAACTCGAGAATGAAAGTGTACAGTTTGTTCTGGACAATATCCCAATCATTGCAAATCCTAACGATGTTACTTTGTACACAAAAAATGAAG
>JBFGVE010000079.1:0-13484 GCA_041565275.1 Bacteroidia bacterium | reverse complement strand
TGCGACATGGTACAAGACGCAACTGTACAGCTGGGTTGTGGCGTCGAGTTGTCGAACTTTGCTGAACCTGCGCTTGTGTATCCCCTTGAATTTACCGGAGTATTTTTTCCTGGCGCCTCTGCGTTTGGGATGTGTGCCTTTGTAGATGTAGCGCATATTGGAGTCCTGCCTGAGTCTGCCGATGAAGTCGACCCCAATATCCAGTACCCCTTCGATAAAGACTTTTTTGCTGTAAAACCCATCTGCAACCAGGTATTTGACCCGCTTGCGCAACTGCCTTTTGCATGACTGTACCTGTTTGAGATAATGATCGATTCGGGAAAGTTTGCGTGTGGTGGCAAGGGTCTGGCGCACCGACAGGGCAAAAGCCGTTTTGAAATGCATCGAAACAATGGAAATGCAGGAAATCTCCAAACCGCGGATCATCCTGTTACGTGAACCACTCCAGAACCAACCTACACCGAAGGTCTTGCACCCGGATTTGGGAAGGGTGGTCGAATCAATCGCAGCGATGCATTCACCCATGCCGAGCAAGTCCATCACAATAGCATTCAAATGGTGGAAGCCCCAGGACTTTCGGAAGTTGCGCCGAAAAGTCCGCTCGTTCATTTCACTGTGACGGGCCAAGTTAGCAATGGTGGCTTTTCCACGAAGACCGAACAACGTGGAAAAGTATTCATAGAGAAATTTGGCTCTGGGCTTGCTCAACTCAAGGCTGGATATTACTATTGAGACTATAAAATTCATGACGCCATATTCGCTCTTTTGAGCTTGAGTGTGGCGTCGACTTTTTTACACCTTTGTGTGGATGTGTCTATAAAACTGTCCGGAGTATTGTTTTTAGTAATAAAGAAAAAATACGAAAAATGAAACTGTTGAAATCCTTGAGTCTGATTCGGGAAATTGAGCAATGGATGTTTCATTATTATCAAAGTCCCAATCCAGAATTTGTCCCAAAAGCAATTAAGGGGTTAAGTTTTGCAAATAAGCTTGCAGATAAAGATGCTGTCACGCACAATCTGTACTTCTTCTGTTCTATTTTTCGTGCTCATCCAGATAGGATCATTGAATGGATTTCCCCTCTCATAGATAGTCTTTCCCTTACTGAGAAACATACCATTGCTACTGCTCTGTGGTTGTCTGATACGCAAGATGCAAGAAATAATCTGAAACAGCTAGGTGGCTTCGATCATGATCTAAAGGAATTTATAAAGTATTTATCATTGGAGCCACCACCCATTAAAATTGAGGACCGATCAATAGAGAATCCTTCCATCTTAGAAGCTATATGGGCTTCTTTCATGGCTACTGGAACTGAAAAATATGTCTTCCGGATCATCTCTGCTCTTGATGCCGAGGGTACTGGTGAAATTCCTCTAGATCAATTGAAATGGTCCCTAAAAATGATGGGCATGAGCCATCCGTTGATAAGATCAATTTGTGCAGCCCGCCTAGCCCAACAACCTCCAAATGTCGCTGCTATATTAGAGGGTTTATCCCAGGAGTGGAGAATCCAAGATTGAGAAGGCAGACCCAAAAACATCTAATTTTTTATACCTTCTGGTGCTATCCCTACAACAATTCCTGCTCCCAGGTAAAGAATACTTCTCCCAATAGGTTCAAAATCATGATTTCCCAGGTAGGAAAAACCAACCGCTACAATTTCGCTTGAGAAGAAGCAGATTCTTTCTAAGATTGGTCTTTAAAATTTGATTTTAAACGCGTAAATAGCATTCTCGGAAGTAAAGCTAGCAATCATTCATCGAGGGTGGAGATTGCTTTACTTGTATCTGAAGGTTCACAAAGACTATACCGATCGTTCACAGAAACAGACAGAAACATTCTAACAACAATTACAAAATGAGAAAATGAAAATTAAAGTTGTGAGTATACCCGTTCTGGACCAGGAAAAAGCATTATTGTTTTACACGCGGAATTTAGGATTTACAAAGAAACTAGATATCCCACTGGGAAAAGGGAACAGGTGGTTGACAGTAGTTGCAAAAGAAGAGCAAGACGGCCCCGAACTTTTATTGGAACCGTCTCCCAACCACTTCGAACCTGCAAAGACGTACCAGGAAGCCCTTTACGATGCAGGAATCCCTTGTGCTCAGTTCAATGTAGAGAACGTGGAGGAAGAATACGAGCGTTTAGCTGCTCTTGGAGTTGAGTTTAGCATGAAGCCAACTGAAATGGGCACCGCTAAATTGGCTGTATTCGATGACACATGTGGCAATTACATACAGATCGTAGAACTTATATAGACACAAGCCACTATCACTTCCAGTATTTTCATTTGCACTACTTCCACTTCCGGCAATTTCACCTTATCACGTACTGGAACTATTCCGGCACGCAGCGGAAGTCAGCCATGTGTATAATTACACAAAAAAAAATCGGCACCTTAGTCCAATCTTCCTAACTTTGGAATCCATAAAGTATAAGCGCCTCCTTTATGGGAAAAACCACCAAGTACATATTCGTAACAGGAGGTGTTACCTCCTCCCTGGGAAAGGGAATTATTTCTGCTTCACTGGCAAAATTACTCCAGGAGAGAGGATACCGGGTCACGATCCAAAAGTTTGATCCGTATATCAACATTGATCCCGGAACACTCAATCCTTATGAACATGGAGAGGTCTATGTCACCGACGACGGTGCGGAAACCGACCTCGACCTGGGGCATTACGAGCGGTTCCTCAACAAGCCTACTTCCCAGGCCAATAATGTTACAACCGGCAGGGTATATCAAACCGTGATCCGGCGGGAAAGAATGGGAGAGTACGAGGGTAAAACCGTCCAGGTAGTTCCCCACATTACCGATGAGATCAAACGCTGTGTGAAAAGTCTCGGTGAAACGGGTGACTACGACATGGTTATCACTGAGATTGGTGGAACTGTGGGGGACATTGAATCTCTTCCCTACGTGGAGGCTGTTCGTCAGCTAAAGTATGAACTGGGAGTAGGAGGGTCACTGGTCATCCATTTAACCTTAGTGCCCTATTTAAGGGCTGCGGGAGAATTGAAAACCAAACCAACGCAGCACTCGGTAAAAATGTTACTGCAATCAGGGGTCCAGCCGGATATTCTGGTTTGCCGTACAGAGTACAAAATTAACAAAGACCTGCGCGCCAAGATTGCTCTCTTCTGCAATATCCAGTACGACTCAGTGATCGAAAGTATCGATGCGGAAACCATCTATGATGTTCCCCTTTTGATGAAACGTGAAAAACTTGACCTGGTTGTTCTCAGAAGATTGAAATTACCAGCAAAAGATACTCCTAAGCTGATCAAGTGGAGGGAATTCCTCAGTCGACTAAAGAACCCGGTGGAAGAAGTTACCGTTGGGCTGGTAGGAAAATATGTGGAATTGAAGGATGCCTACAAATCGATCTCTGAATCTTTTGTCCATGCAGGCGCTGAGAATGAGGTGAGGGTCAAAGTCGAATGGATCCATTCAGAAGATATCAATGATCAGAATGTAAAGCGATTGCTGAAAGACCTTGACGGAATCCTTGTTGCTCCCGGGTTTGGTGAAAGAGGGGTAGAAGGTAAGTTATTGGCTGTCAAATTTGCCAGAGAAAACAGGATCCCATTTTTAGGAATATGCCTGGGTATGCAGATGGCAGTAGTTGAGTTTGGCCGCAATGTGCTATCCCTTAAAAACTGTCACAGCATTGAATTCCAGCCTGACGTTGTTCATCCTGTTATCTGCCTTATGGAGGATCAGAAGAGTATTCGCCAGTTGGGAGGAACCATGCGGCTGGGAGCCTACCCTTGTGACCTGGTCAAGACCAGCCGCAGTTACAAAGCTTATAAGAAGCTCCACATTTCAGAGCGGCACCGTCACAGGTATGAATTCAACAACAATTACCTCAGCCAATACCAAGAAGGAGGTATGACCGTAGCAGGGATCAATCCCGAAACCAGTCTGGTTGAAATTGTTGAGATCCCTTCGCACCCCTTCTTTGTAGGTGTTCAATTTCACCCCGAATTGAAAAGCACCGTTGAGAATCCGCATCCTCTATTTGTAGGATTTATAAAAGCGGTATTCTTGCACAAAAATGCCCTCAAGGCGAACACGGCTCCACCTTCTTGATGACAATGGCCCCGATTGCCAATTAAAAAACATTGGCTACCTTTGCACCCTTATTACACGGTCAATAGATTAAAATGGATAGAAATACGATCCTTGGCTTGGTGCTGATAGTAGGGATTGTGATAACCTGGACGGTCTTTTTTGGTCCGGACAGTGAAAAAAACAATACCACTCCTCCTGCCAACGTAACCAGGCAGGATACCAACAGGCCAGACCGCACTACTTCTCAGGATAGCCCGCCCAACCCGAATCCTGGTTCAGACATCGCGTGGACCACCCCGGCAGGGTTCGACGACTCTACTTTCAGCGAACTTTCAGATTCTATGAAAGCAGTTGTCAGTCAAAATGCAGCTCTGAGAACCAAATACGGTGACTTTGCACCCTTGACAACTGGTGATGATAAAGTGATACACGTGGTCACTGACAAATTGGACTTCAGTTTGCACAGCAAAGGAGCGGTGGTCCGTCCCTTATTCCTGAGAGAATACAAAACCTACGACAGCCTCCCACTTCCAGTAGTTACCCCTGAGGAGACCAATATGATGGGTCTTGCATTTTCCTATTTTCAAGAAGATGGGACCACACGGGACATTTCAACTCAAAACCTGTACCTGCAGCCCAATACAGACCTGGATGAAATAACCTTGACAGGCAATCAAACCAGAGACCTGATCTTCAGGGGTGATGTCGGCCGGGGTCGAAGTATTGAGGTGGTCTACAGGTTGAAAGGCAATACTTATGACTACGATTATGAGATCAGGCTAAATGGATTTACCGAGCGGATAGGGGGGGATGAACTGACCCTCAACTGGACAGGCGATATTCCCAAAACAGAAAAATCCATGGACCCTCAGAGGAGTAAAACCTCTCTTTATTACAGGGCCGATGGGGATGACGTCAGCGATCTTGGCTCCACGAGCAATGAGCCTGTGAGTGAAGTCTTCGACGAAAGCGATCCCATTGACTGGGTAGCCTTCAAGAGTCAATTCTTTACCCAGACACTGGTGCTTAAGAAGGGCTCATGGAACAATGCCGTTCTGAAACAGGCAACACCGCTCCCTCCCATCCCGGGCGATCCCGAGTCTGGCGACGTCGTCAGGACCATGGCTATGTCCACCAAGCTCTATATGGACCAGGGCGCAACAACAAGTTTGGCCTATACCGTGATCAATGCACCCCTTGAATACGAAACCCTCAAGGATTTCGGGAGGGATATGACCCGGCAAATCCAGTTGGGATGGGGGCCACTCAAATACATCAATATGTACCTGGTAATCCCCGTATTTGAATTCCTGGAGAATACCGGGATGAATTACGGAATTATCATTTTGATCCTCGCAGTGCTGATCAAGCTATTGCTCTATCCACTTACATTTAAGACCTATATCTCCACCGCCAAAATGCGGGTCATTAACAAGACCCCGGAGATCAAGGAGCTTGAAGAAAAGTACAAAGACAATCCGACCAAATTGCAGCAGGAGAAAATGAAGATCTACCGGTCGATGGGGGCAAACATGTTGGGAGGCTGTTTGCCGATGCTCCTGCAATACCCGTTCCTGATATCTTTGTTCTTCCTGTTCCCGAACCTGATCGAACTCCGCCAACAAGGCTTTCTCTGGGCTGAAGACTTGTCTACCTATGACTCCGTCGCTCAACTCCCTTTTAGCATTCCATTTTATGGCGATCATGTGAGCCTTTTCACCCTGCTCATGACGGTATCGATCTATATCTACACCCTGATCAACCAAAGAATGCAGGGAACTACCCAGGCCAACCCGGTTATGAAATGGTTCCCTTACATCATGCCCCTGATCTTTCTGGGCTTCCTCAACAACTACTCGGCAGGGTTGAGTTGGTATTATTTGGTGTCCAATCTGATTTCCATTACCCAGGCACAAGTCTCTAAATTGTTCATTGATGAAGAAAAACTTTTGAGGCAGATGCAAGAAAATGCAAAATTGAGAAAGAGTGGCAAGAAAGGGAAAAGCAGAATGGAAAAATGGGCTGAAAAGCAGCAGCAACGCCAAAAGCAGGTGGCAGGTCAACGTCGTGCAGGTGGAGGAGGCGGAAGCCGCAGAAACCGGCGTGGCAATTAGTTATAGTAGACTTTCAAGGATTTCCGATATGAAATATTTTCTGACCGTCGTTCTCTCAGCCTTTATGCTGGTTGGGTGCTCAGTAAACAAAGATGGAGAAAAGGTACCAGAGAGAGTGCCGAATGACTTCGCCCTAGAGATCTACCACCAGGGATGTCGGGGATACTGTCCTGATTACAGGATCAATGTCGATGCCAAAGGAAACGCCAGATACAAAGGTCGAAGAGCGGTTGAAATGATGGGTGTTTATACCAAAGTGCTCAGAGGAAAGGTGGTAAGAGAGCTCGTTATTCTTATAAAAAAGGCTAAGTTCTTCGATATGGAGGATGTTTACGGCGGTGGTGTAGCAGACTTTCCCGAAATCCATATTACAGTAACCATGGATGGCAAAACCAAGAAAGTAGTTGACATCCGCAACGCCCCCAAGGAACTGAAAGAATTAGAAGCAGCCCTGGAAACCTTGATCAGCTCCGAAGGGTGGAACAAAGCAGACGATCGGTAAGTGCAGGTCTTTCTTGCATTGTGAGGCAAACACTCATGGTTAGATTGGGTGTTTGCCGCTGTTTGTTTATTTTGTCTCTATGAACCCAAAAAGAACTGTTTTCCTTTCGCTGGTACCATTAATGTTTGCCATTGGATTATTTTTATCCTCCTGTGCAGATCCCAGAAAAAACTGCAACCACCCGGACCATGGTAAATACATGTCTGAGAAACTTTCAAAAAAGCGTAGTGTCTCAAGGTAGCGCTGCCTTAAATAAGTTGATCCAATCGGTAAATCCCATCCTCTATGCATAGGGTCAATCCTGTAAAGTCCTTTTTTTGGGTAGTCTTTCCTCTAGTAGTAACCGTCTATTCCTGTAATCGAAATGATACCTTGTGGGACGGTGAACTTATCACTGCTGTGGACCACTCCTTTGTTTCCGGCGAGTTTGCTTCGATTTCCAATTTGGTGGATTCCCAGGCTCGGTCAGACTCTTTGCTTTTGGGAACGGAGCCAACATCCTTGGGATTTTATTGTCCCGGAGCTATAGTTGACATCACTGCATCAGGAACTGCCCGCGCTACGGTTCAGATTGATTTTGGTGCCGGGACCAATTGCCTCGATGGTCGCAGCCGGGCTGGTAAGTTGGTGGCCCAATTCAATGGTTCCTGGAAGGATCCCGGCAGTACAGTTGTTACTACCCCGGATGGATATTCTGTAGAAGGTTATGCTTTTTCCTTCATCCATAGGTCCACTATTAACCCACTCGATGCAGAAAATCGGATCAATTGGACTACCGTTGTCTCTGATGCAGAACTGATAAACCCTTCAGATGGAAGCACCATCAACTGGGAAAGCACCTGGACCGCGACTTGGGTGGAAGGAGATGGCACATTTGGCCTGGATGATAATATTTATGAGATTTCCGGTGTGGCCTCCGGCGTCGCACGCAGCCTGAGGAGCTTTACTGCTTCCACCAGTAGCCCCCTCAGGATTGGATTAACCTGTCCGACCCCCATTGCCGGAACGTGTACTATTTCCCCCGACAGCCTGGAAACCAGGACCATTGACTACGGCAATGGAGCATGTGACAATGTCGCAGTATTGCGCATGGATGAATTCGAGACACAGATCAATCTGAGATAGGGATCTTTATGAAATAGGTATGGTTATCCATTACAACTGGAATAAATGAAAGCCTGGGTACTTACAAAATATGGAAAAGCTGAAACTGCTTTTGAGCTCCGGGAAATGCCTGACAAGGCGCCGGGAGTAGGAGAGGTTGCGATCGACGTGAGCTCTTTTGGATTGAACTACGCAGATATAATGGCTCGCCGTGGCATGTACCGCGATGCGCCCTCAAAGCCTTGTGTGATCGGTTACGAAGTATGTGGCAGGATCTCAGCAGTTGGAGAAGGGGTTAATGATCTTCAGGTAGGACAGCGGGTAGTTGCTTTTACACGGTTTGGAGGATACGCGACCCGGGTAGTTACCTTTGCAGCGGGTGTAATAAGTATCTCCGAAGATATTTCCGCCGGTGTTGCCCTGGCACTTACAGTCCAGTATGCGACCGCTTGGTTCTGTGCGGAGGAAAGGGTGACCCTGATGAAGGGTGATCGTGTGTTGATCCAGGCCGCAGCCGGAGGAGTCGGCTCTGCATTGGTACAGTTGTGCAAACGCAGAGGATGCGTCGTCTATGGTACTGCCGGTTCTCCTGGAAAGCTAAAGTACCTTTCCGAGCAAGGCGTTGACTTTCCGATCAACTACCGCCAGGAAGATTTTTACAAAAAGATCAGATCACTGCTGGGAGACAATAGGATTGATGTTGCTTTTGATTCAATCGGAGGCAGAACATTTAAAAAACAAACCAAATTACTGGGTGCAGGTGGAAGGATCGTAGGATTTGGTGCCGCTGGCCGGTCAGACGGAGGACGTAGCATTATCAGTGATATCAGGATGCTGTTAGGATTTGGATTTTTTTCTCCGGCGTTCTTACTGATGCGTTCCCAGAGTGTAATAGGAGTGAACATGCTCCGAATTGCTGACCACAAGCCAAAATTGCTGAAGCACTGTCTACAGGAAGTAGTAAAACTTGCGGAAACAGGTGAGATCGATCCGGTCGTTGGAAAGGAGTTTGCAACTGATGAATTGGTAAAGGCCCATAAGTTCATAGAAGAAAGAAAGTCGATTGGCAAAGTGATCGTCCACTGGTAAAAGTGATCGTCCACTGGAATAAAGTAGTCGTCCACTGGAATAAAAAACAATTTGGTGGTTACACAAACTCAACTCATTATTACCTTATCTTCGCGCAATGCAAACTCCTCTTTCCGTTTTTCAGCAACGGATCAGGCAATTTGAGGCATCCATCCGAATTGTCAATAAGAAACTGGACCAGATTGCCTTTATTCGATTGGTGGTATTTACTGTGGCCGCAGGGGCAGAACTTTGGTCCTGGTACCAAAGTTCCTGGTTGTGGCTACCTGTATTGGTCGCTGGTTTGGCAGGATTCATTGCTGTAATCAAATGGGATACAGTGGTCAGTGATCAAAAAGCCTTTCTGGAACTGAAGAAGAAGATCAATGAGCAGGAAATCTTCCGGTTGGAAGGAAAGTTGGAAACCTTTGACGAGGGCAACGAATTTGAAGATATCCTTCACCCTTATTCTAGCGATCTTGATCTTTTCGGCCACCATTCCCTTTACCAATTGATCAGCAGGGCTTCTACCCGCTATGGAAGAGAAACCCTCGCCAGTTGGATGCAACATGCTGGCAACCTTTCGCAGATCCGTTCCCGGCAGCAAGCTTCAAAAGAGTTGGCAGAAAACATAGATTGGCGACAGGAGTTCCAAGCCACTGGAATGCAGGCCGGGGATCCGGGTGATTCTCTCACTGATCTGGATCAATGGGTGAAAGAAGAACCTCGGTTGTCTGTACTACCCATATATCCGATCATTCCCCTGGTCCTTCCTGTCATCACCCTTTCTCTTACCGTACTGACATTGCTTTCCATGATCCATTGGGGTTTTCCCTTGAGCCTGTTTGTGTTACATGTCTTAATTGTTCGCAGGACAGGCAAATACAGCAGAGAGGCCTTTTCCCGGATTGAGAAAAGGGCGCCGTTTCTGGCTTCTATTGGAAAATTAATTCAGCAAATAGAGACGCTGGAGACCGTGACATCCTTGACTGACAGTTACAAAGAGCGATTGGCAAAAGATGGACCACCTGCCTTCAAAGAAATCGGTTACCTTTCGAAGTTGTTGGTACGCCTTGAATTGCGTCTCAACGGTCTGCCTTACTACATTATGAACTATATTTTCTTCTGGGACATGATCTGGCTGGTAAGGCTTGAGCGTTGGAAGTCTCGCCACCGAGATCATCTGTTGGATTGGTTTCGGGTTATTGGCGAAATGGAGGCTCTTGTAAGCATTTCTGCTTTGCGGTTTGCCCAACATGACTGGCAGCAGCCCGAAATTTTGGAAACTGAACTGTTCCTTGCAGGACAATCACTTGGCCATCCTCTGATTCCCAGCAATGTCCGGATCAGCAATCCTATCTCTTTACCTGCTCCCGGTCGCATTTGGCTGATCACCGGCTCTAATATGAGTGGAAAGAGTACTTATTTGCGTACAGTCGGTATCAATGTGGTACTGGCCTTGATGGGAGCACCTGTCTGCGCCCGTTCATTTCGCATCAGCCCTGTGCAAGTGGCTACCAGTATGCGCACCCAAGACTCTATAGAAGAAAATACTTCCTCCTTTTATGCTGAACTCAAGCGTCTCAAGATGGTTATTGAGCGGATAGAGCGAGGAGAACAGGTTCTCTTCTTGCTGGACGAGATCCTTAAAGGGACCAATTCCCGGGACAGGCATGCAGGAGCCCGTGCTCTCATCAGCCAACTCCAAAAAGGAGGGGGGGCAGGACTCGTATCTACCCACGACCTTGAATTGGTTGACCTGGAGCATACCTTGGAGGGTGCAGTCAAAAATTATAGCTTCAACTGTGAAGTGAACCCGGACGGGAAACTCACCTTTGATTATACCCTGACAGAAGGGGTTTGCAGGAGCATGAATGCGACAGCATTGATGAAGACAATGGGGATCAGAGTATAGGGGGCTGCAATTTCAAATATTTGTTTAGCCACTCATAAATAATCCTGTGCCAGAGGACGCCATTCTGTGGGCTTTATACCCAGTGGCCTTCAGTTGGGAAGTGGAGGAACCGTGCTGGGATCCCCAGCAATTTGGCCGCACTTAAATGCTTCCATCCCCTGGTTAATTGGTACGCGAAAGTCCTTACTTGACGCGGATCACAAGGATAGGTGTATCCCAGTTTTGGACCAAGTTGTTAGGGTTGAATTTCTGATAGCTATGCACGTAGGGAACTTCTTATATGATATTTTTCATGTTTTTGAGGGCATAAACGAACAATTAATACAGAGATAGTTGGGCAGCTCAATGATTTTTATCTGTTCCCTTAATAAAAAGGAGGCCTCAGATGGGGATAACCGGATAACTTTTTTCAAAGAAAACTTTGTAATGCTTGCGAAATTTTCACATCTTAGACAGGTTCGAGAAGCGATACTTAGATCAGAGAATAGGTTAAAAAATTAGCATCAGTCAAATGCGGTCCTTGGTAAAAATATATAGTGGGTTATCAATCCTTGTCTCTCTTTGTTTAACAAGTCTGTATGGCCAGGCAGTCTCAAGTGAGGTGGGTGGTACTCCTCTTGCTGTAGATGACCTGACCCGGCCCATTGTATTGCATGATGAAGTTGGTGACCTTGCAATGTTTCTGGAAGAGGGAGGTGGGGATTTAGATGAATCTGGGCATTCCTGCCCGCCTACAATAGCCAGACCTCAGGCTAGGCCAAATGCTAAATGTAAAAACATCACTGTCTATTTGGGTCCGGCAGGAACGTTCAACATATTGCCGAGTGACGTTGATAACAATAGTAATCCTGGAGACACTCCCTCTATTTATACGCTCAATGATTCATCCTTCAGCTGTACGGACCTTGCTGGATCTCCACAGTCCGTTACATTAACAATTACCGATAATGACGGCGATACCGATGACTGTTCTGCCAACGTAACCATTCTGGATACGACACCTCCTACACCAGTTTGTGCAAGCATCACTGTCTATTTGGATAACTTGAATGCTGATACCATTACTATTAGTGATCTTAACGGAGGAAGTAGTGACAATTGCAGTGTCAGTACTTATAGTGCAAGAGACACGACTTTTAATTGTTCCAATGTAGGGTCGAATTCAGTTACACTTATAGTTACGGATAGTAGTTCCAACACAGACAGTTGTGTGGCAACAGTAACGGTTAGGGACACGATCCCACCGATTCCATTTTGTCAAAATGTGACCGTATTTCTTGACAGCAATGGGGCTGACACCCTTTCGGCCTCATTGTTGAACAATGGTAGTTCTGACAATTGTGAAGGAAGCCTTATTTTCTCTGCCAACGATTCAATATTTGGATGCTCTGATACTGCAGGTACTCAATCGGTGACCTTGATAGTAGCTGATACATCAGGAAACTTAGACAGTTGCACCGCAACTGTTACTGTTAGAGATACAACCCCTCCCGTTATGGTTTGCCAGGACCTTACGGTGCAGTTGGACCAATCAGGAAATGCTTCAATTACTGCCAATGATGTGAACAACAGTTCGCGTGACAACTGTGGTATTGATACTTTGATCCTGGATACTTTGTCATTTACTTGTCTGGATACTGGTGCCAACACCGTAACTCTCACTGGAATTGATGTGAGTGGCAACACAGATAGTTGTACGTCTACCATAACGGTACGAGATACAGTTTCTCCCTCTGCGGTTTGCCAGAATATAACAGTGTATTTGGATGCGGGCGGTGACGCTTTGGCGGCTGCCATTAGCATGGACAATGGAAGCACAGACAATTGCTCCATAGCTTCTCGTAGTCTTAGCACCGCCTCATTTACATGTTCTGATCTCGGAAGTAATCTTGTTACCCTTACGATTACCGATAGTAGTTCCAACACAGACACCTGCTCGGCGACAGTAACCGTTTTGGATACTATTTCACCTGTTGCAGTCTGTCAGGATGTGACAGTGTATCTTGACAGCAATGGAAGAGATACCCTTTTGGCCTCGAAACTGAACAGTGGCAGTTCGGACAACTGTGGTAGTGGGCTTATTTTTTCTGCCAGCGATACCGTTGCATGCTCTGATACTGCAAGTATTCAAACAATCACCTTGACGGTAGCAGATTCGTCCGGGAATTCCGACACTTGTACTTCGGATGTTACTGTTAGAGATACAACCCCTCCCGTAATGGTTTGCCAGAATCTGACGGTGGAGTTGGACCCATCCGGAAATGCCTCTATCACTGCCAATGATGTGGACGACAATTCGGGTGACAACTGTGGTATTGATACTTTGCTCCTTAACACTTTGTCATTTACTTGTTCGGATACTGGTGCCAACACCGTAACTCTCACTGGAATTGATGTGAGTGGCAACACAGACAGTTGTATGTCTACCATAACGGTACGGGATACAGTTTTGCCCACTGCAGTTTGCCAGGATTTAACCGTGTATTTGGATAGCTTAGGTGCCGATACTATTACTACCACTGACATTGATAATGGAAGCGCAGACAATTGCTCCACAATCTCTCTTAGTCTTAGCACCACCTCATTTACATGTTCTGATCTCGGAAGTAATTCTGTTACCCTCACTGTTACCGATGGTAGTTCGAACACAGACAGCTGCTTGTCGACAGTAACCGTACGGGATACTACTTCACCGGATGC
>JBFGVE010000078.1:0-13504 GCA_041565275.1 Bacteroidia bacterium | reverse complement strand
TCATTTGCTACGATCTTCTTGGATATTGTGCAACCGATGTCATAACCTGTGACACACTTGAGATCAGGGGTGTTAGCTCAACGATGTTTGTCTATGATACAGCCAGAGTTTGTAAAAATTCAACTCAAGCAGATACTCTGGTTGTCTCCCCTGTTACTTCAGGAACGTTTTCATCCTATCCAGCGATGAACTCTCTGAAAGCAGACGGATCTTTTATACCTGAGAGAGAGGATCATGGATACTATATCATCACCTTCACACCGAATGATTCCAATTGCTTTACTAGCTATTCCGATACCATTACGGTTGATTCTGTTCAACGGGGTGTCTTTTCTTACCCGGAAAGTGCTTACTGCCCCTTCAGTGGAGAAGCCATACCAACGGTTGTTTATTTGCCGTCTTCCTCCACAGGGTGGAAGTTTGACAGCCCTGACGCTGCAGTTGCAGTTAACCAAGTTTCTGGGCGAGTGGATTTGGCAATGACCCCGGAAAGGGCTACTCACACCATCCAGTATATCCCTCCTATTGGGGAGTACTGTGCTGATACTTCTGAAGCGACCATTTATATTGCAGGCCTCCCTAATGTGGCTTTCTCTTCACCTGTAGGATTTTGTTTTTCAGATTTGCCTCAACCCCTAACGCCGTTGGATCCAAGTGGAACGTTCACCAGTCCAACAGGACACCTTTATTTCAATAATAATATCCTTGACTCTGCTGCGATCGGAGGTCCATTTCCTGTAACCTACTCAAGAGACAGCATAGTTACTGCGTCTAATGATGACCCTGTAACCTGTACAGATAGTTTAACCAAACTACTTTATATTAATGCAGGTTTACCCACAACCACCATCTCTTATCCTGCTACTAATGAATTTTCTGATTCTACTTATGCATTTTGTAAAGGACAAGCGAATCCATTCCCAATATTTCAAGCAGGTTCCGCAGGTGGAGTGTTTATTTCCGATGATTCACTTGAATTGCGAATAGATCAAAATACTGGAGAGATTCTTTTGGATTCAAGTATTGCAGGACCTAATCGGCATAAAATCAGGTATGCAAAATCTGCTTTCGGTTGTATTGATACTATTGATATTGGCTATGTTATGTATGACACTGTTCCTGATCCAAGTTTCTCCTTTGATAACTCGTCTGTATGTGAGGATCTCGATACGGTAGGTATGACCTTGGCAAGTCCCGTGACGGAAGGGTTTTTTTTCATTGATGATAACAATGGATACTCCCCCTTTAACGCTCCAGATAGTAATGGATTGCTTATTAATTTCTTGGATCCAGGAAAGGTATATACGATCATCAATATTCAAAGTAGAGAATTCCAAATCGGAAATGATTCTTACGTCTGTAAAGATACCGCTTTTCAGAACCTGGAGGTAAAAAGACAAGATTTAGCTAACGTCCAATACCAGGATAGGATTTGCAACAATCAAGTCAAACCCAATCCAATTAACCTGGGAACAGGAGGTGGGGTATTCAGCGATTCTTCTTGGAATGCGGATTCTTCTCATGTGATAGAAATAGATCCTAATAATGGTCAAATTAAAACTCTTCCTGACTCAGCTATAATAGGAACGTTCACGATTATTTATACGACCCAAGGATCTTGCCCTGCTGTTGATTCTAATACTGTAGAGATACTCATAGGTCAAGCTTCCAAACTCAGCTATCCATTAAATGAGGTCTGTTCTAACGCGGACACTTTGAGAATTGACACAGCGGGTATTGTTCAATCAACTTTTTCAATCGACTCTTTCTATGTAAAATCTGGTGATCCAGTCAATTCCTTTCAGGGGCTTAATGAGAACACGGGAGAGCTTGTGCTAACGGGTGTAACCGAGGATGTAGAAGTGACTATCGCTAGGGTTGTTACGGCGTCTGAAGCTTGTTCTGACACAGCCTCTTTCGCCATTACAATCTTTAAAGATCTTCTCAGTGAAATGAGCTTGAGTTACGCCCAAGATACTTTCTGTGCCAATCCTAACCAAAATGCGTCTCCAACCATAACAGGAGTACCTACAGGTGATAATGGAAAATTCAAACTCCGAAATGGCTTGGCCATTTCGAACACAACAGGGGTAATTGACTTGGGTTCTACTTCACCGAACCGCCAGTATATAATTGAATATACACGGGATGCTGGATGTAAGGAGAATATTAGGGACACTATATATGTAAGAGCCCTTGACGATGGACAATTTAGTTATCAAGAGGACAGATATTGTAGCAAGGCGGATCCTGCCATTGAGATTGCGGGATCCTTAAATGCAGAAGGCCTCTTCACTTATGAATCTGATGATACACTATACTGGATTGACAGTACTATGGGAACCATTGACCTTATGAATTCGAAGCCTGATATGTACACGATCTTTTTCACTACAAAAGGACCTTGTCCTGTTAAGGATTCCCAAATAGTTGAAATCCTTCCTCAACCCAAGATTGTGGAATTCATTGTGAATCCTACGGATTCAGCTATGTGCGGACCAGATAGTACAATAACATTTGAAATTGTGGGCCAGGAGGGTTCTGTAAGCTGGATTATAAATAGTGATACTGTGGGAACTGGTTATGAATACATATATCCCAGGAATGCTGATGGTACATATCGAGAACCTGTAAGTGGTGAAAGGGTCACTGGTGTCCTTAAGGATGTTAATCCTGCTGGTAATAGTTGCGAAAACTCAGATTCTCGTCAAGTCAGGGTAAAGGTGGTGCCTGATGGCGGTCCAGTTAGCAGCGGGCCTTTTGTTATAACAGAAGATGTTCCACTAGAGATTAAATTAAGTTCAAAAACTGATTCTACCAGTTTTTTATGGACTGCTGATACTTTCAATTTGTTCATAGATTCTCTGCAAGGTGAAACTGATTTGATCAATAAAGGAGATACAACGACTCTGACTAGTGAGGTTGAGTTGGGAATTGAATGGTATCCGGCAAGGGTAGCTTTTTATTTTACACCTTTCTCATTTGGATGTGTAGGACTTAAAGATACCGTGATTGTCGATGTCAATCCCAACCAAAATGCCATCTTCATTCCTGGGGTAATTACACCAGATGGCGATGGTAGAAATGATACTTGGAAGGTGCAGTGGAATTCTGACCTTAATGCCGAAGACTATAGAATTAGTTTGTTTAACAGGTCTGGAGGGGAAGTTCACAGGATGGAACCGCTAAATCAAGATTTTGATGGGGGAAATCTGCCAGATGGGGTTTATTGGTGGGTGTTATATGGTCCTGATGGTAACAGTGTAAAAGCAGGTGGCCTTACTATAAGAAGGAGGTAGGAAGAATGAAAAGCATGGGATTGAAAATCAGACATTTATCGATAGGTTTTTTGTTGTTTTTTGCAGGGTTAACTCTTGTTCAGGCCCAGCAAATGCCGATTTCAATGAGCCAGATCTTTCGTCCTCGGCTACTGAATCCAGCCCGATCAGGATCAGTTGTTCACCATAATGTCTTTCTTTCTCATCAGCAGCGTAAGATATTGGTTCCGGGTTGGCGGTCGATCAGTCAATTTCTCAATTACAATAGCCAACCTATGGGGAGGTCTGCAAACTGGGGGTGGGGAATAAATGTTGTAAATGACATAGAACACACAGAGAGCAGGTTCAACTTCACTGGTTCTATTGCAGTTCAGGCAATTAAAACAGCTAGTTCTAGTTTGTCTTTGGGTATTAACCTGGGGGTGGTCAGTTGGAATTCCAATTATAAGGAAACATTTGTTCATGACCGCGATGATCCTCTTTTATCAACGCCCTTTAATTTTGTGGATTTGGATGCCGGGGCTGGTATTGGTTATTCGTTCAGTTCCAAAAAGGTTAAGTTTGATTTAGATGGGTTGTTTATGCAATTGCCAGGCAATTTCCTTTCCGCACAATTGCAAGGTATAAGAATTATTCCTCATGGAGTGGCTGCGGGTAAGTTATTATTGAGCCCACTCCATAATGTCCACATAGGTCCAATGTTTTTTTACAGGAATATTGTATTTGATAGTTCCACTGCCCTTTTTTCGGCGACCACTGACATTGGCCTAATGCTGGAGCTTGCCCGACAGAATATTTGGGTTGGTGGAGCCTATCGTGTAAATCGAGGAGCATTGACGGGAGCCTTTGGAATGCAAGTATTAACGACAGATACTGCTGCTATGGGCGAAAGAAGCGGACTTTTTGTAGATCTCAACGCTGGCTTTTCTCTTCCAATGTGGGAAGGAGGGCCATTCGGGCCGAGTGTGGAAATAGGGCTAGATGTCTCTTTTGGCCGTCCATTTGCCAACAGAGATTATTCTGATACACTCAGGATCATTGATGGAGCCTTCTGGAAGAATGACGGGAATCTCAACCGCCACACAGATAATTTTCTTGTAAATAGCCCTATGGGTTTAAAATCAGGTACTTACGTAACTTCTCGAAATGTACTTTTGACTTATTATTTTCCAGATCAAAGCCTACAATATGTTGGAACTACACCAATTATTGAGGACGATTCCTTGAAAGCAGTTGGAGTGGAGTGGGTTGGAGTGGATGGATTGATAGAGGGAATTGTGGATTATGTGATCGGTGATGCTTTGTACCCGGATTCTACATCCATATCGAATATTGATAGCCTGGAAGTACTTAAGAGTATGGTTTCAATAGAATTAAGGGCTTCTTTGCAGGCGTCTGAAAGAGACGTTAACCAACTTGCAGAAGGAACCGTTTATGAGGGGGAATTGGGTACAAATAATGCCACTGATGATACGCTGTTTTTAGATATCATTTATAATGAGATTGATACTGTGTTGGGGATAGCCCTATATCATTATCTCAACAATCTTGAGTTAGCTGCTCTGAAACTCCATGCAATTAGAATGAAAATGGAGTATGAATTAAAAGTAAAATATGGTGAGGTTTTTTATTTCAAGCGCCTTGAGGATCCCTTTGATCCCCAAGCGCTGGTGGGTAGAAAACAGGTTATAATTAATCGTATGAGAATTACTCCCAACAACCCAAATCAGGATGCATTCCAGGTGAATAAGATAAACTTGAAGTTCAGTCGGAATCCGCGGAAGTCTGACGGCCAAGATGGAGATATCTTACCGGACGATCTTCCCAGCAAAGAGAAGAGAAAGAAAAGGAATCGTCGTACCACTGGCAGGAGGGACAGGAGATGAATGGTTTTACAATAATAAACGGATCACTGATGCTGCGCACATATTATCCCCATGTTAAGCTTGCCTATATTCTCACTCTGTTGATTCTGTTAGGTATGAACGTTAAAGGACAATTTATAAGTGGAATTTCTCTCCAGGGAGGGGCAGTTCAAACCACATTTGCACCAGGAGATGACATTGTTATTTTTGGAAGTGACTTGTACACAACTGGTAATTGTGACACCATATTAATCGAAAAAAAGTCAGGAAATCTAATTTATAGATTCATAGATAACATTGATTACACATCCACGGAGAAAGGACCATCTGGACGAAAGGATTCACTTTTTTTGACCTTGCCATTGGACATGGACTGCGACTCTTTCTACATTTCGCTTAAAAAGTTTACTAATTGTGCGACTATCCCCACTACAACCCCTCCCTTTAATATCGAAATCTCTGATTCTATTGATTTCACCTATGCAGATAGTATTTTCTGCATAGGTGAGTCAAATCCCTACCCAACCCTATCTACTTCCCATTATTCTTATCCTATTTGGTCTTCCCAGAATCAGGTATTTGACCTCAACAGTGCTACTGGAGAGATTTTTATGACTTTAAACTCCCATGGAGTGGACAATGTGATTGCGAAAACTGTGGGAACTGTCTGCTTCGACCGTGATACTTTTAAGGTTTCCATCGACAGCATAAAATCAGGATACACCTTGACCTATGCAAATTATACCGTTATCGGCCCTGATAATACCATTGATGGCGTGTGTGGGAATACACAAGGTGGTGTAGACGGAATCTTGAAACCTATTAATCCTGTACCTGATTCCCTTGGTAAATTTTCTTCCAGTCCTGGGTTGGTCGTTTTTTCTAACCCAGACAGTGGTTTCATAGATTTGGCCAATACACCGCCCGGAAATTATAAAGTTTTTTATGAACCCAATCCTAACCTTTGTTATCAAACTAAGGACTTTGATTTGACGATAATCCAGCCAGCCTCTGCAGTATTCGATTATGAGGATACCTATTGCCCCCCTGTTTCCTTTCTTCCCTCTTCTGACTGTACGATTTATCCATTGATAACGCAGTTGCCTCCTATAAATCCAAAAACTTTAGGATTTCAAGATGCAGACTCGTCAAATGCAAATCCAGATAAGAACACTGGCGCAATTGATATTTCTGGCTTGGCATCTGGTGAATATGTGGTTGAATTTAAACCAGATACGTCTATGTGTTTTGAAACTGTTAGAGACACATTTGAGCTTCTTCAAGCTCCAAACGTATTATTTGAATATCCAGCTGACACATTTTGCAAGTCGTCCCCACCTATTAATGCGAATCTGACTGGTGGTACCTACTTTGATACTGCGAGTCCACCAAATCTGGTATTCTATGATTCTTTAACTGGCGCAATAGATTTTGGCAGTAGCAATATTGGTGGGCCTTATTCAGTTTTTTACAAGGCTTCAAATTCTGTTTGTACTGATATTTTCTCTCGACAGATATATATCCAAGACCCAGCCATTCCCAGTGTAGAATATAGATCGAATGCCTATTGTCAAAATGGCTTAGACCCTTCGCCAGTATTTACTGATGGAATATTGGGGGGAACCTTCACGGGACTACTTATTGGAGACACAACTAAAACTCTGTTGGGTCTGAATGATTCTACAGGAACCATTGACCTAGACGTGTGCAGACCTGGCACCTATCAGATTGAATATGATTATTCAAATGGTATTTGTGATTCAATGATTATTGTTGATACCATTCGAATAGATTCTTTTTACCCATTTGATATTTCCTTGGAAGCTGATAATTATTGTGAAAATTCAGGGCTGAAGCCCATTAGTGTATATCTTATGCCGGACACGACAACAGTGGTATTTCTGAATACATTTCCTGATTTGGATAATTATGAATTTAGATTATTCTCCGGTAATACGCCATTTACGGGGGCTATTAAGAACGATTCTATCTATACTGATACTATTCCTCCCCAAGGAAACTACCGAGTAGAATTGGAATATAATGAGGGGGTTTGTTCTAATGTTGTTTCTGACTACTTTGACCTCTACGATGCCCCAGATGCTTCTTTTGAATATTTAAGTAATATTTTGTGTAAAAGTTCAGACGACCCAGTCCCTCATATTATAGGACAGGGGGGGGGAGTATTCACTGCGTTGCAGTCGGATATTGTAATAGACACCATAAAAGGCAGAATTGATCTTGACAGCTCTTCTACAGGCTCCTACGATATTGTTTACACTGTATCTTATGAATCCAAAGAATGTTATGCCAGCGACACTTTTTCCGTGGAAATCATTGGGTCTGACCAGGCAATCTTTAATTACCCAGATATTGAAGTGTGCAAAAACGATACTCCAATGGTTCCTGAAAAGGAGGACCCTAATGCGGACGGAACTTTTAGCATAGCTTCTATAGATACCGATCAACGTCTCGAATGTAATATTGATATTGAAACAGGTAGAATTGACCCTGCTTCCTGTGATCCTGGCACTTACGCGGTAACTCATACATTATCGGGTTCACAATCAGAAGATTGTGAAGCTTCATACGTTACAAGAATTACAATTCTACAGCACGATAAAAACGCTACTCTGGATTATGGAAGTGAAGCTATATTCTGTCCAAGTGATACCTTTGCTCGCACTGCTGTTCCCATTAACAATGATTCAGTAGGGTTTTTTCCTGGGGTGGCGGGATTGGTTTTTGAAAATGATTCATTGGGGATTATTGATCTACAACTTTCTAAACCCGATACATATGAGGTAAAATTTATAATAGAAGGAGATTGTCCTCTAGAGTTGACGGATACGATTATTATCTCGGAATTTACGCCACCTGAGTTCTATTACTCGGGACCAGATGGGAAGAAGAAAAACACTTTTTGCAGTACTGATCGAAATCCCGTCGCCAATGCTTTAACACGCACAGGATTTTACGAAGTAACTACAAACAATGGTAAGGTAAAGCCGTGGGTAAACCCTATTACAGGGGCATTTTATTTGGATTCAGTCTCCAGCAATGATTTTTCTCCATTTAGGGTCTGCCATACACCAGATACTTCATTCAACGCATGCACCTATACACATTGTGAGGAGTTGATCGTGAATCTTGGACCTGAAAATGCGGAGATAACGGTGGATATCGTAGATTCTACTGCATTATGTGAGGGCGATGCGGTTACATTTGAGATCAATAACGTTGGATCTGACTATGAATGGTTTTTGAACGGTGTTAGTACAAATGATTCTGGAACCACGTACAAACCTGACCCCATGGAGTTAGTCAGTTTTAATATAATTTCAGTAGAAGTAACCAACATTTTAACTTGCAAAACCACCGTTGAAGATACTCTGGTCGTATACCCAAAACCTAAGGCAGTTTTTACGTTTGTCCCCACGATTGTCAGTAGTAGTAATTCCACGAATAATAACCCTGTCAATATTCGGGTTACAGACTCTCTGTTGGATGGTGTGACATTTCATTGGTCTACAAGTTACCAAAATCATAGGGAGGTGTACTTCGATCCAGAGGCTGGTAGTGTAGGACCTGGTCAGAAGTCACAAGAGGAAACCATATCAACTTCTATTGACCTAAAAGCTGACAGTAAATCTGCAGCATTAATAATATTCAAGGTTGTTCCTGAAACTGAGCAATGTACCGGAGATTCTGCTTTCGACACCATTAGGGTAAACCCAGTTATCCATCCCATTTTTATCCCTGAAGTATTTACTCCTAATAGTGATGGAATTAACGATGTGTGGCAAATCCAATCTGTGGAATACGACCTTAGTCAATTTACTATGCTGGTGTACAATCGGTCTGGTTCGGAAGTATTTAAAATGAAACCCGTTACTTCTACTTGGGACGGGGGTTCCTTACCTGACGGAGTTTATTGGTGGAAACTCTTAGATGAAAACGGAATCAAGCTCGAATCAGGAGGAGTAACCATTAGGAGGAAATAGGAGGATGCAAAACATGAATATTTTCCAAAGATCATTTGCCATACCTTTCCTAATTTTCATATTGGCCTTAGGTAAGTTTACGTTTGTGACAGCCCAACAACTGCAAAACTCCAATACCATAATTTACAAGCCTGCGAATGAAAATCCTGGCTATTTGGGTTTTGGAAAAATGTCAAATGTCTATCTTGGATATCAGCAGAGGAACCTTGCAGACTTAAATTGGCGTACCATGTCCCAGTTCTTGTATTTCAAGAGTAGCCCGATTGGGAAATCTAAAAACTTTGGATGGGGTGCCCTCATAACGAGTGATTTTGAGCATACTGAAAGACGTCTTTCGCTAAGAATAAGCATGGCAGTGAGACTATTAGAAAATGAAACCACTTATCTTTCTACAGGTTTCAATGTTGGATTCGTCAATTGGGGGTCTAACTATGACGATTTCAGGGTATATAACCGCGATGATGTACTTCTCTCCAATCCGTCCAATTTCTCTGATCTTGATGCTGGGGCAGGCCTAACCTTTGGAGTTGACTATTACTATTTCAAAACTGAAATCAATGTCTGGGCCCGTCAACTTTCCGGTAACCTTCTCTCCGGGAATAGACCAGCACCACCTGCTTTAGTCCTCTACCCTCACGTGTATGCAGGAGGCAACTTCCTATTCATGATCACTCACTCTACATATCTTGGCCCGTCGTTGTTTTTTAGGGAAATTATCCCAAAGAGGTCGGGCGGCAAAAGTATTGGAGGTGGGTTTCTGGATGCTGGTCTCAGGTTAGATTTTGATCGGAGGCATATGTGGTTTGGCGCAGGGTGGAGGATTGACAATGCAGCGGCAACCGGAGCTTTTGGACTTCAGATCATAAGCGCTGATACTTCTGGTAACCGTGCTATGACTGCATATTTTGCTGATTTGGTAGTGTCTGGTTCTTATCCATTAAATGGAGCGAGTGTTTTTGGTCCATCCATTGAAGTTGGTTTAAATGTAAAACTTGCAAGGATTGGAAAGCGTGGACCACTTGTTGACTCTTTGGGACTTATTCGCGGTGCCTTTTGGCTCAACAGTGGCAATATGAACACTCACAAAGATAGGCGGCTGATCAGGACAAGCCCTCCCGAGCTAGCGGTAGAATCTTCTGTAGGTACCCGGGAGGTGAATCTTACCTATGAATGGGAAGATAACCAGATGTTGTATTGCGGTAGTGGCATTGATATAAAAGACGATGGTGCAGTGGCTAGTCTCGGGGATGAATGGGTAGGAGTCAACTCTACACTGGAAAACCTTATTTCAGAAGTAATTGATGAAGGGCTAAATCCAACAGATATTGGAGTTGTAAATATCGATTCTGTAGAACAGCTTAAAGATTTTGTTCGAATAAAAGTAATTTCTAATCTTCGATTCGATGAAATACAGGCCGAATTTGGTGCGAATGGTGCTGTGTATAACGGGGAATTTAGTTCGGGTGAAGACAATGGTGATACGCTAACCATTAATTTTCGGTTTGGGGATAGGTACGAACCTGAAGATACTGTAGCTAGAGTTTGGAAGGGTAAACTTCTCTCCAATTTTGAGTTGGCTGCATTGAAAGTTTATGCTATGGATTTAAAGCTGATCCATGAACTGAAGAGATGGTATAGTTTCAGGTATGAATTCTATCGTGAGGGTACTATACCCGCTGAGTCTGATAAGATACTTGTGGAATTAGGCAAACCTCTGGTAATCCCACGAAATGTAAATCTAAGTGTATTTCAAAAAACCGAAATTCAATTAAAGTTTCTTCGCGATATAAATTGGGTACCGATAACGAGGACTGGTCGAGATGCAAAGAAAAAGGATCAGTCCATAGAGGAGAAAGCTAAAGGTAACCGCAAGGTGCGAGATCAATTGCGGGAGAGGATTCCAGAGTAAAGTGAGGAAGGAGCAGTTTGACTTTGGAGTAAATAGATATATACACTTTGAGTTTACTAGGTTCAATTAATTATAATTTGTTACACTGATCACGAACAGGGATTTAGCATGAGAACAACTATTTATGTCAATTTTGATGTTTAAAAGATATGAGAAAGACTTACTTATTTTTACTTGCTTTCCTCTTAGTGGGAGCAGCCGGAGACGTGACTCATTTATTTGGACAGTCCTACGAGCTTAGTTCTAACATCCCGGCTTCACCACTAGAGGTGGGGTTGAATTTCCAGCCTGATACCCTTGCAGTTACGCCAGTGGTCCTGACGCCGATTGCCACTGTTACAGGCGGGATAGGACCTTATTCGTATTCATGGAGCCCTTCCACGGCAAACTACTCCTTTCCGGGAGATAGTTCTTCTCCTGAATTGACCATTGATACCGGGGATCCACTCACTACCTATACAGTGGTTGTTTCGGATGCGAATGGTTGTACTGTAGCGGATTCATTCTCTGTAGATCCCACTACCAATGTCTACCAGCAAATCGAAAAACTTGTTTCTTTTCAGGTTTTTCCCAATCCAAACAATGGTTCATTCCATGTTTCCATGAAAGGGAAACCATTTTCTGAATCTTTCGATGTAGTTATCAAAGACCAAGTGGGTCGTTGGGTTTACTTGGAGCATCTATCACGGTTTACAGGTAACTTTGAGCGCGATTTTGAAGTTGAAGACTTAAGTTCAGGTGTATATTTACTTGGCTTTGGTTCAGGGAGTAATTTCATCTATCGTAAGTTGGTAATTGAATGAGTACAAACCGAAAGAAAAGAAAATCATGAGCATACATAAAAAATATTTTTGCGTTTTTGCCTTGCTGGTGTGGATGGCTTTTTCAGGGGGCAATATAACACAGGCACAAACTACAACAGATGCGGTTTGTCCTGGAGAAACTTTTGACCTTTCGGTCGATAATTCAAATGCCACTACCATCTGGCAAGTTTCCAGCGATGGGATCACTTGGACCGACTCGGCAGGTACGCAAGGTTTGAGTATGATCGTCGTGTCTCCACCACTTGTGGGTAGATTTTACCGGGCGTTGACAATTGATAATGGCTGTTCCATTGCTTCTGAAGTGATGGAATTGCGTGCCAGTAATATTTTCTTGGATCTAGGACCAGATCTTGATGCCTGTGTCGGTTCTTCTGTTCTAGTTTCCCCTACGGTTGTTACAGAAGGAACGCCAGCTTCTGTTTTGTGGACATCCAATGGTTTTACGTTTGCGGATTCATCCCAACTCGATCAGAACTTAACTAGCACAACTACAGATTCTGCTTTTCTCACCATATCTGATACAAATGGATGCTCTGTTTCTGATACAATTGTTATTAATGCAGTTCCACTTGCTGCATCAGACACTCTCGAATGGCTCTATTTTGGTGACCGTGATACTTTTTTTGTCTTTCCCACCTGTATAGACACGGTTTCCTTTGAACTTTGGGGTGCACCTGGTGCCGATGGCCAGGACAGTGGTGGTACAGGCAAAGCAGGTAGTGGTGGAATGGGTGGCTATGCAGCAGGTGATCTGTTGCGTGAATTGCCTAAAGGAGATACGGTATGGGTCTTCATAGGAGGTGTAAATGGATTTAATGGCGGCGGTGCTTCAGGAGCAACAATTAGTTCCGAAGCTGGCGGGAATGGAGGCGGAGCTACGGACATCCGCTATGGTGGTAGGGATTTATCTGACCGTGTTGCCATTGCTGGTGGCGGTGGCGGTGGCGGTGGCGCTCCTGGCGGTGACCAAATTATATTTGGAGGAAATGGATTAAGCGGTGCCGGTGGTAGCGGAGGTGCAACGGGAGCAGTGGGAGGTGACAGTGTCGCTTTTGGTGCCTCTGGAACCAGTCCTATCATCGTAGGATCCCCATCTCAAAATCCCGCTTCAGGCGGTACAGGTGGAGGTGACGCAGCTGCGCCAGGTGGAGTTGGGGGAGTTTCAGGGTGTAACAATGGAGGTCCGGGTGTTGCCTCCTTTGGCTCTTCATTGGAGAGTGGAGGATCGGGTGGAGGTGGGGCATTAGGCCCGGTAAGTAGTGGGTGTAACGGTGAAGGTGCTGGCGGTGGCGGTGGCGGCGGTGGTCTCGGCGGCGGCGGCGGCGGCGGCGGGCAGGCGGCAACTAGCCCTAGTAATTCGTTCGGTGCAGCGGGCGGCGGCGGAGGAGGTTCGTCCTCTCTCGGGTTCATCAACCTGGGTACCGTAACTGCAACCACTCCAAATGAAAATCCACAAAACGGCTGGATTAGGATTTGCTGGTAAAAAAGGAGTTCCTTTCTTGAACAAACCCCTAGGTGTAATACTTAGGGGTTTGTTTTTGTATATAGGTTCACGAACATGAAAGCCAATGGAGATATTTTTTGTACCTTAAACCTGTCTATGAGATTACGTCAACAAATATTC
>JBFGVE010000077.1:0-13547 GCA_041565275.1 Bacteroidia bacterium | reverse complement strand
GGCCTGCCACCGATAACTCTACCGTAGTCACCCATTTGTGCGGAGATATGGTGTTGGAAGCCATTCAAGGCGGTCAACTCGTCGTAGGCGACGCATCTGCCGGGGCCTATTCTGAACTGCGGGCCCAAGCCGGTACCGCGGTGATCCTCGGCGGTAATTCTCCGTCTAGTTCCGGTGAATTAAGGATCAACGACAATTCACGCCTCATCATTGAAGAAGGTGCGGAACTGATCATTGACCAGGGAGGGGCCATTGAGCTCTCCGGGAACAATTCTGTCCTGGAGATCAGGGGAAAGCTGACCATTCGCCCGGAGGCTACTTTTACCTTTACCGGCAGCGGGCACCTTGTCTTGGGCAATGGCTCCTGGAACGAAACCGTTCATGTCTCCCCTAGTTCACAGATCGTACTGAACGGATCCGGCCCCGGCGACCTCGTCCTTGTCGTTGAAGACAACTGCCACCTCTGGACCGACATTCCGGGCTGGCGCAATTTTATCCTCTCCAATGGCCGCATTGAGATGGGTGCAAACGCCGAACTCCTGGTCAACAGCGATGCGTTCACGCTTGAGAACATTGTAGTGGATGCCTTGGGAAGTACCCCGCACAAAGGGATCCTGACAGCAGGCCAGGCTGATCACCGTATTGACAACATTGAGGTACGCAATGCACAGAACGGGATCCGGGCAGTCCAGAGCTGGGGCAGTAACGGCAGGATCAATGTTGTAAATTCACGCTTTATCGGTTGTACCAACGGGCTCAAGGTAGAATTTGGCGGGGCCAGCCTTTCTGCCTGTGAATTTGACAACAACACCGTTGGCTACATGCAGGAAATGGCTTCCGCAACTTCTCTGATCAGCAATTCCAGCTTTGTCAGCAATTTCAGAGGCATCAACTTCAACGCAGGAGGCGCGGACCTCATCCTGAATTCAACAGATATCCTCAACAATACTTACGGGGCGGCCTTTTATGGCGCCGGTACAGTCAGGGGCAAGTGCAGCAATATTTCCTCCAATTCCTTAGATGGCTTGATCATTGGGTCCGGCGGCTCCCTTGATATCAGTGACAATGTAGACGAAGCGGGGGCACAGTTCCGCTTCCTGGACAATGGGGTCAACATCCGGGCGGCATTTGCCGGCGAAGCCTCCCTGGACAACGGTCACAACGACCTCATACCCGCAGTCGAACAATCCAACAGTGTCATCACAGGTAGTTTTGTCAAAGCCGTTGCCGGCCCATCGGAAACCTGGGCAGCTGAAAAAAATCACTGGACTACCCGGTCTGCCGACCCGAAGGGTACTTCCCCGGTTTTCGGGGTTGATTATCAGACGATCGCAGTCGACGGGTTCCCAGCCCGGCAGGTAAAAGACCTGTACTTTGATGATCCGGCCCGCGCCCTGGCCCTGACGGCCTGTTCTTATGGACAGGGCGGCGGTTCTGGCAGTGGAAACCAAGCCTTTTCCGGTACCTCCAATCCCCTGTACAATTGCGCTGACTGCCGTGTCATCTCCACCGACCACTACAATGGGGTCAAGCTGAATGAGGCCATAGGTGATGCTGTTGCAGAAATTGAAGCGTTTGGCACAGGTGGCGATGACCTTCATGCTGTTGATCTCTTCTATGAGATCCTGAGCTCAGACCTGTCCCAACCTAGCCCCAACGAAAAATATTTGATCCGTTTTGCCGGTAAAATGGCTCAACTGGGATTTCTGGGAGCAGTATCCTCCGGGAAGCTTTGCGCAATGGGTACTGATTGTGACGCTACACTGTCCAAGATGTTTTCCCTCAACTCCCGGGCCATGCAGAAGGCGAAGGGCAAGGCAGAAAAAGAACTGGTGAGACTTGACCTGGCGATGCTTCACTTTGTTTCAAAGAAAACCGATCAGGCCATTTCTCAACTGCAATCCCTGCAAGTCAACTATCCTACAGGGTTGGAAGCCTGGATGAGTTACGCCCAGTGCTACCTTGAAGTCAAAAGAGACTGGGATGCAGGCCTACTCACCACCCACGACTTCTTCAACCGCCTTTCCTCCTGTGGTACAGCCAAAAACGACGGAATGGACCAGTTGCACTCAGTTACTGAAAGGCTGTTGGCTGAGAATAAAGTGCAAAGAAGCATTTCCAATGGTTCCGACCCGGAAGTTTACCCCAATCCTGCTGACGAGACCCTTACCGTCCGTTTTCCGTACGGAGAAAGCACGGTCACAGAAATCGAGATCCTGGATGTGCAGGGGCACCTTTTGTATTCAGAACAGTTCAGTGAAAACGCCGTTCGGCACCAAGTGGAACTGGACGTCAGAGATATACCTGCCGGAGTTTATTTACTCCGGGTTAGCACACTTGATGGAAATCTGACCCGTAAGGTTGCTATTCACTAGGGATCAGAAAAATGCAGTTGTTATATACTCCCGGAAATTTGTATATTTATACAGTGTAATTATTTAAAAATTGGAATGGTATGAGCACTCACGATGGTAAACAGCCAGAGAATAAAAACCAATTGGTTTCTGATAAAACCTCTGAAATAGCCACCCCTGGCTCCTCGTTCCATTTTTTGAATAACCGACCTGAGGCAGTTGCACAACGGAAACTTCAGGAAAATGCTAACAATAGCCTGCAAGTATCACAACTCAGGTCTATCCAGGAAAAAGCCAACAGCAGTCCTCAAGCAAAACAGGCAGCCAGGTTACAAGCGATGGCAAACAGGTATTCTTCACAACAGAATACAACCATTCAAAAACAAGGAAACATGAAGTCCTCTCCTCAAGCAAGTGGAGGGACTCCGGAAGTATTTCAATTGTTGGCCAAGGCTGGGGATACCATTGAGCTTGAGGTAAAACCTGATGAACCTCCTCGATTTATGCGAAATAAAGCTGAACCTGGTGGAGGAGAAGAACCGAAGTCAGGGGAAATTGGGGGCACGGGTATTTTGGATGCCGGTAGCTGGGGAGGTCTTGGGGTTTCTCCGAGAAATTTTCACAGAGCGCATGCCATTTCCAATGCATTTGGAGGAGGTGGAGGTGCAGACAATGTTGCCTGGTGGAGTTCCGAAAAAGAAACTGAATGGACAGAGAGCGAAGAAAAAGTCCGGGGAGGGGGATTAGACCAAATTGAGGACTGGAAGCCGGGAGATGTAGAAACCGGTAACTATACCGTCACCAGAGGAATGAAAGATAACGTTAATTTCAAGCCAGGTTATCTTTCCAGGCTTTCATCCTCTGCAGCGTGGGGACTGGATGATTCGAGAGCCGCCTGGACCCGCTTCAGAGACCTGGTTGGTGCAGATTCCGAAGAGTTTAAAAAAGGAGCAAGTATAAAGGCAAAATATTTAGCTTCTTTGGGCAATTACTTTTCTAAAAAACTCGATGATCTGGGCTATGGGAAAGCAGGTAAAAACCTCATTGACAGAATGAACATGAACTACCAAATCAGCAATAGTGGTAATGGTGCCGGCGGTAGCAGAGCTGATCTGTCTAAGGAAGTTGCTTCGGACGACATTGACGCGGCAGATTTTGGTTTGAAAAATGAACCGCAGAATATTTGGAAAGAAATGGTTGCCGCAAATACCGGACTTTTCACTGGTAATTGGCTGGCAACAGGGAATAAAAGGGTGAACAGACCTTGGGGAGGGCCAAAAAGTGGTGTTCCAAGACCTGCTCCGATAGAACTGACTCCCCAGGAGGATGGTTGGGGAATACCGTAATGGAAAAAGAGAACAAAGAAGTTGAATGTTTGTATAAAGCCGTAGAATGGGGCCTGGGTACAAACCGACCAGCCTGGAAAAGAGCCCTTTCCAAAGCCCTCCAAAATGCTGACAGTTGGCCCTCGGAACTATTGGTATCCGTTCGGGAAGAGGTGCTTACTCAGTCCGGCAGGTTAATTTCTGATTGGTATGGGGAGGTCATTTCCTTGGGAGGGGACGTTGGTGAGATCCTGACATTTGACGATAATCCCGAGGGGCTTTGGCAAGAGTTGTACTATATGAATTATGGTGTGTTTGGTCTCGGGCCGGATCCGCTCGATGGCTTTCTGATCTCGGTTCCCTCCCGAAAAAGCGGAGAAATGCCCCTCCTACTCTCTCCCAAAGCAGACGGTTGGGGCGTATAGAGAAATGAAGTTTCGGCTTATTTATTTCTAATTTAGAAACTATTCAATCCTATGCGGAGACCTCCCTTTATCGCTTTTGAAGGCATTGATGGCAGTGGTAAGAGCAGCCAGGTGCGTATTCTGTCGGACCGGCTGGAGACTGCCGGTTACCATGTTCATTCTACTTCTGAACCTACCAATTACCGTATTGGCTCCATGCTGAGACGCATACTGACTGGCAAGGAGCAAGCGGATGAATATACGATCGCAGCTTTGTTCCTGGCTGACCGTCTGGACCACATCCACCATCCTGATTATGGAATGCTGGCAAAACTGGCTGCAGGAGAAATCGTCATTACAGACCGCTACTACTACAGCAGTTATGCCTACCACAGTCAATTCATGGAAATGGACTGGGTGATCCGGGCAAATTCTCTGGCGGCCCAGGCACTACGCCCCGATCTTGTAATTTTTCTTGACCTTGCTGCCGAACAAAGCATGGCAAGGATCCAAGCCAACCGGGAAGAAATTGAGCACTATGAGAAGCTGGATAACCTAGCCCGTGTGAGGGAAAACTACCTCAAAGCGATTGATCTGGAAGGGAATAGAGACAATGTGGTAACAGTTGACGCCTTCCGATCGGTGGAAGAGATCGCTGCAGACATCTGGAGCTATGTAGACACTTTGATACAAACCTCGAATTACCCACAATAAAACCGTTTGATATTTTGGTTTCTTCTCACCAATTTGCGGCCTAAGCGTCATAAAAGCGTACGATTTTGGAACTTCAAGGACTACTTTTCTGGATATTCGCGGTACTGGGCATTGCAGGCGGTATCGGCCTTATCCTCAACCGCAATCCTGTTTACTCAGCATTGAGCCTGATTGTCAACTTCTTCAGTATAGCAGGACTTTACCTGACACTAGAAGCTGAATTCATTGCGATCATTCAAATTCTGGTCTATGCGGGTGCGATCATGGTATTGTTCCTGTTTGTGATCATGCTGCTTAATCTGAGCAAAGAACCAAAACAATCCCCTTTTTCTCCGTCTGTGATTGTTGCCGCAGTAATGGGAATTTCATTCTTGGTCATCATGCTCATCACCTTCACTGAGTATACTCCGGTCTCTGAGGCCGCGGGTGATCTCTTTGTCTTCAGTAAAACCGAAACCATTGGTAAGGCTATGATGACTAAGTACTTGTATCCTTTTGAAATGATCTCAGTGATATTGATCGCTGCCCTCATCGGTGCGATCGTCATTGCTAAGAAATTCAATTACGAAAACGAAAATAAGGAAAACTGATATGGAGTTGTCAATTCATTATTATCTCGTTATCAGCGCAATTATGTTCGTTCTTGGAGTCATGGGTGTTTTGACGCGCCGCAATGCTATCGTGATCTTTATGTGTGTGGAGCTGATGTTGAATTCGGTGAACCTGACGTTGGTTGCATTTTCACGCGAACTCAACAATGCAGATGGCGCAATGCTGGTCTTCTTTGTCATGTGCGTCGCTGCAGCAGAGGCAGTAGTCGGTTTGGCGATCATCATTTCGATGTTTCGAAACCGACAGGACATTGACATCAATAATTTCAACCTGTTTAGATGGTAAGCCAAAAGTGACTAGAAAATGCACGAAGAACCTCTCTTTAGCTTAATCATTCTCCTCCCCCTGCTGGGCTCTCTGCTCATTGGTTTGGGTGGATTCATGGCTCCGGGATTTGCCAAGCAAGAAAAAACTGTTGGCCTATTGGGAACCCTGATGGTCCTGATCCCTTTCAGTTTTATAACCTATGCATTTCTCAACTACGAAGGACCGGTAGAATTCGGACTCTTGGGGGCAGTAGACTCTGTCAACTGGATGTTTGGTGGTGACCTTGATCTGAACTTTACCTATCGTCTCGATGAATTGTCCCTTTTAATGGGAATGATCGTGACAGGAATTGGTTCTCTGATCCATATCTACTCTATCAGCTACATGCATGGAGACCGTGGATTCTATAAATTCTTTCTTTATCTGAACCTCTTCATCTTTTCGATGTTAAACCTCGTCTTGGGCAACAACATGGTTGTATTGTTCCTGGGGTGGGAAGGCGTAGGGGCTTGTTCTTACTTCTTGATCGGCTTCTGGTATGAGGACATGGGCAATGCCAAAGCTGCTCAGAAAGCATTTGTGGCCAACAGGATCGGTGACTTTGCCATGCTTGTAGCCATGATGATGATCTACAAGTCCACCGGTACCTTCACCATCAGCGGAGAGGGCAGCATCCTTGAGCATGCCGGTGACTTTACCGGCGATGCGGTCTGGCTGGTTCCGCTCCTGCTTTTTATCGCGGCGACCGGAAAGTCTGCTCAGATCCCTCTTTTTGTCTGGCTACCGGATGCAATGGCAGGGCCGACACCGGTTTCAGCACTGATCCATGCAGCAACTATGGTGACATCAGGTATTTACCTGATCGCCAGGATGGGAGAACTCTTCGTAGGGGCACCCGGGATACTTATGGTGATCGGAGTAGTTGCAGCATTGACTTCCCTGATCGCTGCATTGACTGCACTCGCTCAAAACGATATAAAGAAGGTCCTCGCATACTCCACCGTATCCCAACTGGGCTTTATGTTCATGGCTTTGGGAGCCGGTGCATTTACCACCGCCATTTTCCACGTCATGACACATGCCTTTTTTAAGGCTTGCCTGTTTCTTGGTTCCGGCTCAGTAATTCATGCAATGGAGCATATGCATACAGAAGAAGATCCTCAGGACATACGCACCATGGGTAACCTGAGAAAGTACATGCCTTCAACGCACTGGACTTTTTTCATTTCTACCCTGGCTATTGCGGGTATTCCCGGCCTCTCCGGCTTCTTCTCCAAAGATGAGATTTTGACCATGAACTTCCTGAATGGAATGGACGGTCAGATGGTTTATTTCATTGTCTGGGGGGTCGGAATGTTGACTGCCTTCCTGACTGCATTTTACATGACCCGGGTTTACTTCCTTACCTTCCGGGGTAAGGAACGCTTTTCTGGTGAAAAACACCCACACGAAAGCAACGCCTTTGTCACCATTCCACTCTGGATACTGGCTTTCCTGGCTGCGGTGGGTGGCTACCTCGGTCTCCCTGCTGTGATCGGTCACGGTAAATACCACGCACTCAATAACTGGTTGGGTATTCACGGTGGAGATAGCCACGGTATTGGTCATGGCTTGGAACATGGAGTCGAACATGCCACAGGTCATGCAAGTGGTGCCGTCACTATGGCTCACATACATCCTATTGAAGAAGCGCATGCCTCTGCAGCTCTTGAATGGGGACTCATCGCCTTTTCTGTTTTTATAGCGGTATTTGGGGTGTCATTGGCTTGGCGCCTGTATTCCAAGCATGACCTGGCAGGAGATGCAGTTGTGAAGCGCCGCCTGGGCCGATTGTATAAGCACATGCAGAACAAGTTCTACTTTGATGAACTCTATGAAACCATCTTGATCAGGCCATTTGTATGGTTGGGACGTAACTTTGTAATGGCCATTGACAGGTATTTCCTAGACGGAATTGTCAATGGGCTTGGCAATTTTGTGCTGTTCCTTGGAGATGGTCTTAAAACACTTCAATCCGGTCTTGTCGGGCAGTATGCCATGATGATCGTCATTGGAGTCGTAATCATTCTGGGGTATTTGTTGGTCGCATAACTTTATTGTCTTAACTTCTCTCCCATCTGTTGAGCCTCTCTTGTCTCCAAGGGCCTCTCCCATCTGTTGAGCCTACCCTGTCTGCAAAGGCCTCTCCTGTCTGTTGAGAAAGGCCACCTTTAAAATCATCTATCTTCGTTATTTTTTGTCCTTAAATGTTGTTGGTTGATCTAAGTCTGTTCCATATACAAATGATCTTCACTAAATTGCCACAGGTTATAGACTGGACTGTACCGACTCCCAACCAACCTAACGCAACAAAAGATGAAGAAATTTTTCCGCCGCACCCTAAAGTTTACCGGAATCACCCTGGGGTTACTTCTCCTGCTGATCATTCTGATTCCCTTCCTTTTTGGCAGCCAGATCAAGGAAGCCGTCAAAGGATACATAAATGATGAGGTCAATGCCGAGGTCTACTTTGAGGATATCGGCATTTCAGTATTTAAGGATTTTCCAAACATCACTGTGACCCTTGACAACTTTGGGGTTGTCAACAAAGAACCCTTTGCAGGGGATACCCTTGCTGACGTGGATCATTTCGGGGTGGTGGTAGACCTTTTCAGCATCTTCGGAGATAAATATGTAGTGCACAAAGTGACGTTTGACGCCCCCACTGTCCATGCGCGGGTCAACCCGGACGGGATCGCCAACTGGGATATCATGAAACCAGGAGAAAAAGAAGAAACCACAGGCGAGGAGAAAGTGGCAGAAGAGAAGAGCGACGAAAGCGGGCTGGCTCTTGACCTGAATTCATATTCCTTAACGAAAGCAGATATCACTTACGATGATAAAGCTGGCGCTGTCTATGCCGAGGTTACAAACCTCAATCACAGCGGAAGTGGGAATTTTAGAAGCGAAGCCTTTGAATTCGATACAGAAACAACTGCTGATGAGATGACCCTTCGATTGGACGGTGATACTTATGCGAACAAAATGTCATTGGATGCGGATGTAACCATCGCCATCGACAATAGCAATAGCATTTACACCCTCAGGAACAACAGGATTGGTCTCAATGCTCTGGACTTGAGCTTTGATGGATCCATAGCACTCTCCGGGGATGATGTTAACGTGGACCTCGATTTTAAGACCAATGAGAACAGGTTTTCCAGTATTCTTTCAATGGTTCCTGGCATATATACCGAGGATTTTGACAACCTTGATACGGACGGGACTTTTGTCTTGGATGGCAAGGTTTCCGGTAAATACAACGAGAACAGCCTTCCTGGATTTAATGTCCACTTGGGAGTTGAAAATGGCCACTTTGCCTATCCCGATCTTCCTCAAGATGTTAAAGAAATCAACTTCGATGTGAAGGTAGATTGCCCTGATGGTGACCTGAACAAATTAGCCATCAACATGCCTTCGTTCCATTGTCTTTTTGGGGCCAACCCGATTGATGCGCGGTGTGTGCTTAGTGGGGTAATGACGGAGAATTATAACATAGACGCTTCCGCCAAAGCTAGTCTGGATTTAGCAGAGATCTTGAATATTTTCCCCATGGATGGGTATGACTTAAAGGGCAGTTTTATTTTAGATGGAACAGCCAAAGGAGTTTACAATGAAAAAACGGGCGCCATGCCTGGTGTTGATGTCAAAATGGAACTTCAAGAAGGCTACTTCAAGACGGCAGATTTCCCGTCCGCAATTTCAAAAATGACCATGATCGCCGGTGCCAAGGTCCAGGCAAATGACCTTAGTAAAGGAGTACTCAATGTAAAGCAATTTCACGGTGAAATTGATGGAGATCCCATTGATGCGACTTTAGCGGTTAATGATTTTAATTCAATTATTTACAATCTGCATGCCCAAGGTAAACTCAGCCTCGACAAACTGAGTAAAATCCTAGAATTGGAGGACACCCAAATGGGAGGATTGGTAGACATCAATCTGGATACCAAAGGAAACTTGGCTGCGGTTGAGAATGAGCGCTACAGTGAACTACCCACTTCAGGTTCACTGCGGCTGACCAATTTTTCTTATTCTTCTTCCGACCTCCCACAGGGAGTAACCATCTCTTCAGGCGGCGTTGATTTCGATCCTCAAAAGATGAAGATCCAGAATGTCCAGGGAACACTCGGAACCAGTCCTTTCTCTGTTGCAGGTTCGTTTGATAACTACCTCGGATATGCCCTTCTCCCCGACCAGCAATTGACGGGTAGCATGACCTTCCGTTCTACCCGCTTCAATGTCAATGAATGGATGATCGAAGAAGGAAATGACGCTCCACTACCGGAAGCAACGGCATCCACCGAAGAAGTCGAAATGGTCGCCTTCGAGGTACCCAAAGGAATAGACTTTGTATTTGATACCAAGATTGACAGGGTCATTTACGACAACCTGAACCTCGATAACATGACCGGCCGGATATTATTGCGAAATGAGCAGATCAAATTCGAAAACTTACGTTTTAACACCCTAGGTGGCAATATGCTGGTGAATGGCAGCTATGCCACCCCCAATCCAGCTTCTCCGGAGGTCCACCTGAATTGGAAGATGGAGGACCTAGACATTGTCCAGAGTTACCAGATGGTCGAGATGCTGAAGGAAATAGCTCCTATCGCAAAATTTATGGATGGGCGCATGAATTCTTCCCTGAAACTAGATGGCAATCTGACAAGTGATATGATGCTTGATCTGGCCAGCATTACCAGCGTAGGTGATGTCAACATCCTCAATAGCAGACTGAAGGGCTTCAAGGGAACTGAAATGATAGCGGAAAAGATAAAGTTGGCAAAATTGAAGGAGTTAACGATAAAAAATACCAAAGTGCTTTATGAGATCCGGGATGGAAAAGTATGGGTGGAGCCCTTTGACATCCCCATTGGGAAGGGGAAAATGACCGTTGATGGTACACATGGATTGGACCAGCAAATGGCTTACAACCTGAAGTTTGATTTGCCTTCGGGTGAAGTAGGAGCTGCCGCGATGAAAGCCGCAGGGGATTTGATCAAAGCAGACCTGGGAACCCAATTCAGAGTCAATGTAGGTCTCGGAGGTACGGTTGACCAACCCAAGATCAGTTACATCAGAAACGAAAAAGGAGAAAGCGCCACCGGATTGGCTTCAGAAAAGGTTGAAGAGGTTAAAAAAGAGGTGAAGGAAAAAGCTGAAGAGGTCAAGAAGGAGGTGAAGGAAAAGGTTGAGGATAAAATTGATGAGGCCAAAGTCAGGGCCAGGCAAGAAGCAGACCGCATTATGAAAGAAGCAGAAACCCAGGCTGCTAAGATACGTTCAGAAGCTAAGTTACAGGCCCAGAAGGTACGTGATGAAGCCAACAAGCAGGCCGACCAAATGGAGGCTTCTGCCAAGAACCCCATCCAGAAAGCTGCCCAGAAAAAGCTGGCGGAAAAGACCCGGAAGGCAGGAGAACAGTCGGCGAAGCAGATCGAAGACGAAGCAGATGCAAAAGCTCAGAAAATCATTGACGATGCCCGGAAACGATCCGATGCACTCCTGAAATAAAAGGGTACCGGACTACTCATTCTAAGCGTGTTGTATCAAGGCAGAAGTTATTCATTATCAAAACAGATAAAATGCCTTTTGTGTGGATAAAAAACCCTTAAGAAAGGCTCGTATAAGCGAGTTTAGACGTATTTTTGTCTTGATTTCAACATAACTCAAAGTGAGATCAGTAAAATATAGAATAATTGGATTGACCAATGAGCGAAGAACAGCATAAATCAAGCGAATATACCGCTAAGAACATTCAGGTACTAGAAGGCTTAGAGGCAGTACGAAAGAGACCTGCGATGTATATCGGAGATATTGGATTCAGGGGGCTTCACCACTTGGTCTACGAGGTCGTTGACAACTCGATCGACGAAGCAATGGCAGGTTTTGCTACTGATATCTTCGTCACTATACAACGGGACAATTCTATTCGTGTTTCTGACAATGGCCGGGGTATTCCGGTCGACATCCACGAAAAAGAAGGCCGGTCAGCTTTAGAAGTTGTAATGACCGTCCTCCATGCCGGTGGAAAATTTGACAAGAGTTCTTACAAAGTATCTGGTGGATTGCATGGTGTTGGCGTATCTTGTGTAAATGCTCTTTCTGAAACCTGTACGATCGAGGTGCACAGGAACGGAAAGATCTACCAACAGACCTACCATGCAGGTGTTCCCCAAGAAGATGTCAAGCAAATCGGAACTACTGATGTCACAGGTACAACGACTACATTCTGGCCGGACCCTAGCATATTTACCGTCCTGGAATTCAAGTTTGATACCCTGGCTTCACGCATGCGCGAACTCGCCTTCCTGAACAGTGGTATCAGCATTATCCTCAAGGATGAACGCGAAGAAATTGAATTCAAGGATAAAGAAGGGAACGTCACTGGAAAAGGGTTCCGGGAAAAGCTGTTTCACTCTGAAGGTGGTATTTCCGAATTTGTACAGTTTTTGGATGCCAACCGGGAAGCGCTTGTGGACCCTATTTACTTTTCAGGGATAGACGACGCCAAAACTGTTCCCGTAGAGGTTGCACTTCAATACAACCGGTCTTACACTGAGAACCTCCACTCCTACGTCAACAATATCAATACCTACGAGGGTGGTACCCACGTTTCTGGCTTCAAGAAAGCTTTAACCCGTGGAATGAAGAATTATGCGGAGAAAGAAGGCATGCTTTCCAAACTGAAGTTTGACATTTCCGGAGATGATTTCCGGGAGGGCCTGACTTGTGTGATTTCTGTTAAAGTTCCCGAGCCTCAGTTCGAAGGCCAGACCAAGACCAAGCTCGGCAATTCGGAAGTGATGAGTATAGTCGAAGGAATCGTGTACCGTTCCCTCCAGGAATACCTCGAAGAGAATCCAAAAGTTGCTAAGACGATCGTACAGAAAGTGATCCTGGCAGCAGAGGCGAGGCATGCAGCTAAGCGGGCAAGGGAGCTCGTTCAGCGCAAGAACGTTATGGTAGGAGGAGGATTGCCGGGTAAGCTGGCTGACTGCTCTAGCAAAGATCCGGGCATTAGCGAACTCTACCTGGTGGAAGGAGACTCTGCGGGTGGCTCTGCCAAGCAAGGCCGCGACAGGACTTTCCAAGCCATCCTTCCATTGAGGGGGAAAATCTTGAATGTTGAGAAGGCTCACCCCAACAGGATTTACGAAAACGAAGAGATTAAGAACATGATCACCGCTCTTGGGATCACGGGAATTGGCACTGAAGAAGTAGGACTGGAAAAACTTCGCTACCACAAGATTGTCATTATGACAGATGCAGATGTTGATGGAAGCCATATTCGTACCCTCATCCTCACCTTCTTTTACCGCTATCTAAAGCCTCTCATAGAACAAGGATACCTCTATATAGCCTCTCCTCCACTCTACCAGGTAAGAAAGGGGAAAACCTCAAAATACTGCTGGTCGGACAGAGAACGGGATGAGATCATTGCAGAGTTTGGTGGCACCGATAAGATCCACGTACAGCGTTACAAGGGCCTTGGAGAAATGAACCCCGAACAACTGTGGGATACTACCATGGACCCTGCTTTCCGAACATTACAGCAGGTTACAATTGACAGTGCTGCGGATGCAGACCATGTATTTAGCATGTTGATGGGAGACGAAGTACCCCCTCGCAGAGAGTTCATTGAGCAAAACGCCAAATATGCCAACATTGATGTATAACTATACGCTTGTGTAAATACTAGACCGTCTCTCTGCCAGGAGACGGTTTTTTTTGTCTCCTAATCAGAGAAGCGGAAACTTTGTGAAACACTTCTATTTGCTTCGATTACAATCCGGTTATTTAAGCATAAGGATTGAAAATAATTAAGC
>JBFGVE010000076.1:0-13684 GCA_041565275.1 Bacteroidia bacterium | reverse complement strand
TGATCTCAGGTTGCTTTTCCCACTTCAAGACAAAACTGACACTGCGATTACACAATTCACAAACTCCATCAAAGATCAGTACCGGTGGCTCAACGTTCATTATTCAGATGGCATCTATTGGTCGATGTAAGTGAAATTCACTTGCCTTCTTCTTTATCTGGTCTCCCAGGCGAAATTTGGAGCATATATCTTCTCCTGTGATCAGGTCTAGAAATAGCTGAATTTTTGTCCCTTCTTTAATTTTTTAATTGCAGAGGTCATGAGGCCAATACATGCCTCGACATCTTCCTTTTGACACATTTCAACTGTGGTGTGCATGTACCGCAGGGCAACGGATATCAGCGCGGATGGCACCCCCGTAGAACTGTAGGCGAAAGCCTCCGTATCAGTACCTGTGGAACGGGAGGCAGCATCATACTGAAAGGAGATGTCTTCCTTTTTGCAAATATCGACTATGAATTTATGAAGCACATTGTGAACTGAGGGACCAATGGTTAAGACGGGTCCCCGGCCACAGCGAATATCCCCTTGCACCTCTTTTTCTATCATTGGAGTGGTGGTGTCGTGGGTCACGTCTGTGATGATAGCTAGGTCTGGGGCCAGGCGCCTGGAGATCATCTCTGCACCGCGTAAACCAACCTCTTCCTGGACTGAATTGACTAGGTAAAGCGTGTAATCTGGTCGCCATCCTTCTTCGTATATCCTTTGGCCAAGTTTCGCGATCATGTATCCTCCTATCCGGTTGTCCAGGGCACGACCACAATAATATTTCTCATTGACCTCTGTCAACTCATCTTCGAAAGTGATGACCGTTCCCGGGTGGATACCCATAGCTCGGACTTCGTCATCATTTTCTGCACCTACATCAATGAAGATATTGGAAAGTTTTGGAGGAGTTTCTTTCCCATCCTTCCGGGTATGAATGGCTGGCCATCCAAATACACCTTTCACAATCCCATTGTCTGAGAAGATATTGACTCGTTTTGACGGAGCGATCATATGGTCGCTGCCTCCATTCCGTTTGAGATAAATGAATCCATTTGAGTTGATGTAGTTCACAAACCAGGATATCTCGTCTGCGTGGGCCTCTAGCACTACTTTGTAATCACTTCCAGGATTGATCACAGCTACCACTGTCCCGTAAACGTCGGTGATGAATTCATCTACGTAGGGTTTGAGAAATTCCATCCAAATTTGTTGCCCGTTGGTCTCAAAACCTGTGGGAGATGGATTGTTAAGATATTTGTAGAGAAATGTTTCGCTCATAGCAGGTCAATTGGATTTTTATTTGATTAACTCCGAGATTACAAGAGTATTTATTGAATTATTAGCCTCTTATGGCTAGAGTGGAATATTTCCATGTTTTTTACGAGGTAGTTTTTCAACCTTATTTTCTGTCATTTCAAATGCCCTTATCAGTTTGGTTCTGGTGTCTTCGGGCATGATTACTTCATCAATGTATCCCCTGCTGGCAGCGCGATACGGATTAGCAAATATATGGGTGTAGTCCTCGACCTTTTCGTCTAATTTTGCCTTTGGATCATCAGAGGCATTGATCTCTTTCCTGAAAATAATCTCCGCTGCACCTTTGGCGCCCATTACGGCAATTTCAGCCATAGGCCAGGCATAATTCATGTCAGCACCAATATGCTTAGAGTTCATGACGTCATATGCTCCTCCATAGGCTTTGCGTGTAATAACGGTGACCCGTGGGACGGTCGCTTCGCAGAATGCGTAAAGGAGTTTGGCGCCGTTGGTAATGATGGCATTCCACTCCTGATCCGTGCCGGGAAGAAATCCTGGTACATCTTCGAACACAAGCAAAGGAATATTGAAAGCATCACAAAAACGAACGAACCGTGCACCTTTTTTGGATGCATTGATGTCCAGAACACCTGCCAGTACTGAGGGTTGGTTGGCGACAATACCTATGCTTCGCCCGGCCAGCCTGGCAAAACCGACCACAATGTTACCGGCATACTCCTTATGCACTTCCATGAAGCTACTCTTGTCACAGACAAGGTCAATTACCTCTTTGATGTCATAAGGCTGGTTGGGGTTTTCGGGAATGATCTTGTTGAGATCTGGGACAGGGGTATCCAATGGGCCTTCATATGCCAATTTGGGTACATCTTCTTCACAATTCTGTGGGAGATAACTGAGGAGTTGTTTGATCCCCTGGATACAGGCGACATCGTTGGCATAAGTGAATTGGGTCACACCACTTTTACTGGCATGGGCCATTGCTCCCCCGAGTTCTTCGGAGGTGACTTCTTCATGGGTGACTGTCTTTACCACATTGGGCCCGGTGACAAACATGTAGGAAGTATTTTCGACCATCATGATAAAGTCAGTAATGGCAGGGCTGTAGACCGCTCCCCCTGCACAAGGCCCCATGACTGCTGATAGCTGTGGAATCACACCACTGGCCAATGTGTTTTTGTAAAAAATATCTGCGTATCCACCGAGTGAAACTACTCCTTCTTGGATTCTGGCCCCACCTGAGTCATTCAATCCGATGACTGGTGCACCATTCTTCATGGCCAGATCAAAAATGCGAACGATTTTTTCTGCGTGGGCTTCAGACAAGGAGCCGCCAAAGACTGTGAAGTCCTGGCTGAATACATAAGTGAGCCTACCGTTAACCTTTCCGTATCCCGTAACGACTCCATCGCCGAGAAATTTCTGCTTTTCCAAGCCGAATTCGTGGCTTCTGTGCTGGACCAGGCCTCCAATTTCTTCGAAAGTTCCTGGGTCTATTAACAGAGAAAGACGTTCACGGGCAGTGAGCTTTCCTTTTTTGTGTTGGGATTCGATACGCGATTCACCACCGCCCAGAAGAGCAGCAGCGTTTTTATCAGTTAATTTTTGAAATGCGTCTTGGTGCATTGAGTGTAGATTGGGGGTATTATTATTCGGACAGAGCCGCCATTAACTCGTCAGTCATCTCTAGGTTGTGAAATACTTCCTGGACATCGTCATCGTCTTCGAGGGCGTCGATCAACTTGAGGACTCTTTCGGCAGAAGCTAAATCCAAGTCGACCGTAGTGGTTGGAATGCGGGCTAGGGTGGAATCATAGTCCTCGATATTGAGTTCCTCTAGTTTGTTGTTCAAAGTTCCGTAATCCTCAATCTGGCAGGTAACTACGATAACATCATCTTCCATCTCAATCTCCTCCGCACCGCCTTCGATCAGTTCTAGCTGTAGGTCATCACCTCTAAGTGGAAGCCCTTCTTTGGTGAGGGTAAATATTCCCTTGCGCTCAAACATAAAGCCAACGGATCCATTTTTTCCCATCGAACCTCCACCCTTCGAAAAGTGCAGGCGAACATTGGAAACCGTCCGGTTGATGTTATCAGTAAGTGCTTCCACAAAAACCGCCACTCCGTTAGAAGCATAGCCTTCATAGGTGACTTCTTCATAACTGGTACCATCTGCGCCCGATCCTTTGTTGACAGCTCTGGTGATGGTATCCTTCGGGATAGACGCTTTCTTGGCTTTGGTAATGGCCAGGCGCAGACGGGGATTCATTTCCGGGTCGGGGCCACCTTCTTTGGCCGCTACAGATACTTCCTTGAGTAGTTTGGTGAAAATCTTGGATCTTTTCTTATCCTGGGCTCCCTTTCGGTGTTTGATGTTGGCCCACTTGCTATGTCCTGCCATGCCTTTTTGACTATCTTGGAGGAGACAAAGTTATAAAAAAAACGATACGGCTTTCGATAGTTCAACAATAGCTTAGACAGGTGGTTCGGTAAACTTAAATAGCTGGTCAGGATCAAGGCCAGAAAACTAGGAATGAAGGTCGATTTTTGAGCGATCCTCTTGCCCTGGTCCGGGGATTTGACCCGAAAATACGTGGGTGACCGGGCCTTCGAGCCAGGGAGCTCGTCCTTTGCTGACATGAACAATAAGAGGCCCTCCAGGGGTACTCAATTGTATTTTTTCCAAAGGGTAATTTTCTATTCTGGAATGGACTTCGGCCACTGCGGTGGCTCCCGTTCCACAGGACCAAGTCTCGTCTTCTACACCGCGTTCATAGGTACGGACATAGAAATGTCCCTTTTCCCGGGGCCAGGCAAAGTTGACATTGGTCCCGTGGTCCGCCCAGGGCCCGGAATTTCGGATGGCCCGACCCAGACTCGGAACATCCATATCAGCCGGGTTTCCCGAAAGATGGAATTGTACATAATGAGGAGATCCTGTGTCGATCCAGAAATCTCCATTGTGTAGGGGGATGAAACCTTTGGGAATACCCATTTTCAGTTTGACACCATGGTCTGTGATTGTGGCGTCATGCGGGCCATCAACGGCCAAAAAGCTAGCTGTCGAACGGACAATACCCAGTTGGACCGCAAAAGCAACAATACAGCGCCCTCCATTACCACACATAGAGGTAGGATAGCCGTCTGAATTGACATAGTACATGCCAAAATCATATCCCTCTGCTTGATTGAGTAAAATGACGCCATCTGCACCAATCCCGAACCTGCGGTGGCAAAGAAATGCAAACCATTCATGAGCGTCCTCGGGGATCGATCCGGCACGGTTGTCAAAAAGGACAAAGTCATTTCCCGTACCCTGGTATTTGTGAAAAGTGAACATCCGCCTGCGAATTTAAGCCAAGGCGATGGAAGACAATGGAAAAAGATGTAGGGAGTACCAGATATCAGAGATCCAGAAACTCTTCAAGGCTTTCGATCACTTGCTCAAAGTTGTTACAAGTGGCAGTCATGTGGTTTGTCTCGGAACCGTTCTCGAAGAGGTAAAGCTCCGGATAGTCAATAGAAATATTGGTTTTGCGCTTCAGATGCTCAGTTTGATCGCGGAAACTGACCTTGCCACTTTCGTAAAAATCGCGGTAGGAGTTGTAGACAGGCTCTGCAATTTCTTTCAGTGCGAGGACAGAGACCTGGTTCTTCTTTGGTGCAGTATCAAGGTATTCAAATATTCTGCTCACGGTACCGCTGCAACTTGGGAATTTGATCACAACTACTGCTTCCTTTTCGTGCTTGAACTCGTGTTCGTGGTAATCAGTCAAGTATTCCGAAATGCCGAGGAACTCAGGCTGCTCAGGGATTTCCGATGAAGGCAAGACCAGTTTTGGATGATCCAGGTTCCGGTTCAGTATCTTGATTTCAGCTTTTGGGGGCGCAGAGGGGCGAACACCGGCACTGATCATGACAGTGCCCAGTAATGAAACGACAACGAATAAGAACAGGTGCCTAGGTTTCATCTTCTTTTAACTTTATTTCCTGGATCTTGAACTTAGCATATCGAATTCGTTTTTCTCTGGAATCCCTGCCAGGATAGTCCAGAATGTATAAAGTTCCATCTTTCGAAAACCCTGCATTTCTATCTACTAACCCCTCGAATGTACCACTTTCTCCTATCTTTTGGAAATTTTTATCAAAGAGTATTACTGAGCAAAGGCGATTGTATACTCCCGGAGTTTTTTCATTTCCATAAATTGTCCGGAAAATACTGTCCTGTTTTGCGTGGTACACAAATCGTACATAAAAGTCGTCAGGAGACTGAAGGATTTTTCCATACTCTCCCCAGTTATTTAATACCTGGAGCATGCTCTTTCGGGCTGGACTCTGTGCTATTTCTTCCTGGGAAGGTGCATGCTGAAGACCCAGAAAGTCACTCGGGATCGTTTGTAACTCAACTTTTGCATCAGGGCCATCTTCAAGGTTATATATCTGAAGGGTAGGGGTGCCGCGCAAGCCAAATAAAATACGGCGGGCATTCCTGTCTACGTGTTTGATCGGGTTTTGGTAAACGTTTAGAGAATTGGCAGAATAAGCATCCAGGTATATGGGGTGGTATTTGACTTTTCCAGATCGGATATCCAGTTCTGCACTAAAATATTTCTTGCCAAGCCCCGACTTTCTATTGTATGGGATCAGGCCAAATATCAATCTGGGGCCCACAAAAGAAACAGGATCCCACTGGTTATTCAGAACACTTTCAGCAAATTCATCTTGTTTTTCCCGTGTCCTGTCATGCAGAACCAATTGACTTGCATAGGGGAGGAGAGCAACCAATTCACCTTTTGAATCAATGATATACAATTCTTTGTCCCGGGCTGGGTGGATTTTCCTGGGACCTCTGACATAAATGAAGATGGAATCCCAATTTTGAATATAAAAGCTTTTCAGGGTCCCGAAAGCAACCTCATCTACAGGGATGATTTTTAATTGACCAGAAGGGATTGGGTGAAGTTCAATGTGGTTGTGGTTCAGATTGCTGATCGCAATGTAATCTGTATCATCAATGGTACAGATGGTTGAATAAAATGGGACACTTCCAATCGATGAATCAGCTTTTATATAATGATAACCGGTTTGCACCAGTTCATACTTGTACGGAACCTCTGTTGTTCCTCCGTTCCCATCTGGAGCACACGTCTGGAGGACGATCAAAGTAGCCATGGCTATCAAAATGGGGAAACTTCTCACTTTAGCCACAGATTTGCTCCGAAAACAGGGATAAAAAAAAGATAAATGAGTTTAGAATTTTCATTCTGAGAGAATTACAATATAAGTATCACTTTTAACCTTGCCGCAATTTCCAGTTGACTCAATGCAATCCTGGTCACCCCAAACAAAATCGAAGTGGTCAAGAACAGTGTAGTCGTTAAATTCTCTTCTACTAAGGAAATTAAGCTCAAATTTATCGCCCTGCTGGTTCTGAAGGATTTCCACACGTCGTGCTTTTTTACACAGCTCAGTTACCGAAGAAATGTTTTGGCGTGCATCGCTTGCTGTTACAACAGAAAAAAGTGCCACCGCGAACAGGGCGCAAAACATCAATGTAATTTTAGTGATAGGCCGCATATTACTTTTTGTTTAGATTACAATAACCAAGTTTGACAAGATCAGGGATAAATATTGATTGAAATTAAATTTCTAAAGAATCTGGTAATTTTCAAAAGCACTTATACACAATTGCTTCAAAGGGTTTTGTTTGTTATTCAGATACTGTTGTAGCGATTGAATTGACCTGCATAGATAGATTGACTTACATATTGCAGAGAGCTGCATTTTGAGCAATATTGGCCTTATTATCGCCAAAAGACAACATTGTTCTTGGGATCTTTAAGGTCAAAATCAAAGAATAGATATTCGCGGAAAGGTTCCAGTGAGGCCCTTATCTTGTTGTCTATACTGGCATCATCCAGGGTCTGGGCCTGGATGAGGAATCTCCAGATATCATGGCTGCCTATTATACCGCGAAGATTAGCTCCTTTAAGGCAGGCTTGGTCAAATCGAGTCTCCTTGAGGACCGCTCCCTCAAAATTGGTATTGGTCAGATTGGATTTGCTAAAATTTACATTGGTAAGATTGGCACCCTTGAATGATACACCTGTCAAATCCATACCGGTTAGCTGAAGCCCCGATAGATCTGACTTGTCAAAGATAACCTCCCGGACATCTGTACCCTCTAAATTCACTCCCCGGAAATCCGAGTGAAAGAGATAAGCTCTACGTAGAGTTCCATTGATGATAGTTGAGTTGCGAAAATCAGTTCGGATTACCACGGAATTTCGCATATCAATCCCATTGAGGTTCCGGTCACTGAGAACCAGCCAAGGGATCTCCGGGTAATCTTCTTTGGGCTGTTCCGAAAGGATGGAATTGCTGACATCCAGGCAAAGCAATTCTTTCACTCTTGCAGGGAAGCCGCTGAATTCCGAGTCTGTGGCCGCACCTGAGACAATGATCCCTGTACAAAAGATTGCAAAGATGCAGATATAAAAGATGATCTCACGGCTCGCGAAACGCCTTCGAAGATACCTTTTTCTGAGGTAAAACATTGCACTTAACCCCAGCACCAGAATGACAATGGAAAAGATGGAATGGAAAAGCGAATGTATTTTTACCTGCTGGATAAAGTTCAGTATCAGTGCGGCAGGCAGAGGAACCCAAAGAAATAGGACTACGATCGGTCGGCTAAGGCTACGAAAGCGCAGGGATTCGGGAGGGCGGTCCCGGTGGGGGGTAAGGTTAAGCCTCCGGAGGCTTTTTTCGTTAGGTGGTCGGACAAGCTTTTCATAATAAGTCCGGGTAATGATCCATAGTGGACGGAACTCAGCCGAATTGTCAGCGGCTTTGACCAATTGATCTATACCATTCAGAACACTGTTCAGAGAAAGATGGAAATACATACTGATCCCGAGGAGAAGGGTGGGGGTGAGCAAGAAAAATGCCCATGATGGAACCGGAAGGCCAATGATGGGAAGGACAATTTCATCGTTGAGGAGAATATTCTTGTCCTTGGTCGTAAAGTAAGTTGTAATTGAGTATGCCGCTGCCCCGAGAAAGATCCAATGGTAGGAACGTGCAACGCTCTCAGCCTTTTCAAGATATTTGACATGTTCAGAAGCGTTAAAAGGAGGATCATATGCAGCAGTTTCACAAAGGTCCGGCTCTGCTTCAGTTTCTCCGTTCTCCTGAACGGCCTTGTCATGAACCTCTGGCGAGGCTTCTTCTTCGGGGCCTGGGTAACTCATGATTTATGACCTCGTCCGTCTCCGCAGGTTAAATATCATTTATAAACCTTGAGAGAGATCCGAACCATTCCTGGTATTGCTTTTCCCTGTTCCCGGGAGTCAGCATACAACTTCATTTTGTATTTGCCGGCTTCCAATTGGATTGCCTTTTCAACAACATCTTCAAAAAGGCGGTCATGCTCATTTTCTTGGAGCTCTCCACGCCATTCTCCGGTATCTTCCAGTACTTCTACCCCAAATTTCCTGTCTTTTCCATTTCCCAGTCCGGGCCCTTCAAGAATATAATACATTGGCAGGACGCCATTCTGGTCCTGCATCTGCTCAGAAAAATAAACAATCTCCAGAGTTAGACTGTACTGACCAGGCTTCAGGATCTCAAATTGAAATATTTCCGGCTGCTGGAAGGAAAGGACAAACCCCTCCGGTTCGGATTCACCCGAGTAAACCAGTGTTCTCTTATTGCAACCGGGAAAAAAAATACCTGCCAAAAAAAGTAATCCTGCCAGCGAGAGGATTGCCGACAAGCTCGATTTTGTTTTTCTCATTTTTCTTTGTTTCCACCTGTCTCAGTCACAGGAACCCCTGTTGCTTCTGATTCAGCCTCGGCACTGCTTTCCGTACCGTTCACCCCCCCTGTCGTACTTAAGGTAACAGGATTTTCCAGAGGTTTGGTTTCGTTGAACAGCCCGATGTTGCTGAACTTAGCGATTCTGTGGGTGAGGAGTTTTTCGACCGGCTTGGTCTTCAAGTACTTTAAATCTTTCTGGATTTGCTGGCGTACGTTCCTGTAAGCTTCTTCCGGATTGCGGTGTGCTCCGCCAACAGGCTCAGAAATGATACCATCAATTATTTTAAGCCTGAGATTGTCTTCTGCGGTGAGTTTCAATGCTTCCGCAGCATCTTCTTTGTGATCCCAGTTTCTCCAGAGAATGGAGGAACATGATTCGGGAGAAATGACAGAATACCAGGTGTTTTCTAACTGGTATACCCGGTCTCCAATCCCTATTCCCAGAGCACCGCCCGATGCACCTTCACCGATCACAATACATATGACAGGTACCTTGAGCATGGACATTTCAATCAGATTACGGGCAATCGCTTCTCCTTGGCCCCGTTCCTCTGCCTCAAGTCCCGGATAAGCACCAGGTGTGTCGATAAGGGTAACGATTGGCTTTTCAAACTTCTCTGCAAGTTTCATCAGGCGAAGTGCTTTGCGATAGCCTTCAGGATTGGGCATACCAAAATTCCGGAACTTTCGGGATTTGGTGTCCCGGCCCTTTTGCTGTCCGATGAACATGACCGTTTGCTGACCAATTCGACCAAAACCACCTACAACGGCTTTGTCATCACCATAATTGCGGTCACCATGCAGTTCCAGGAACCCTTCTGAAATATTTGAGATATAGTCAAGCGAGTAAGGGCGGTTGGGATGCCTGGAAAGCTGGACGCGCTCCCAGCGGCTAAGGTTCCCGAAGATCTGCTTCTTCAGTTCCTCAATCTGCCCCTCCATTTGCTCCAACTGTTTTTCAAGCTCTGGCAATGAGTCTATGTCTTTGCCCTTTTCCCGCTTCCTTTCGGCCCGCTTCCGCAATTCTTCCAGCTTCTTCTCCATCTCAATGATGGGCTTTTCAAATTCGAGGATCGTTTCCTTCATTAAACCGGTATAAGGTTAAAAGATACCAAGTTAACGAAGATAGTAAAAATGTTCGTTCGATTTGAAGCTAATCTGAAATTCGGGACGCCTTCTACTTGAAAAAGATACCTTGCTACTTGAAAAAGTTGATGTAGGATTGATCGGCCAGTACATGGGCCGGCTGGGTAAATTCTGCGTGGAGGACAAGCCGGTTGCCGTGGTGGTGGTCAAGGCTAGCCAATCGCTTCCTGTTCAGAAGAATCACCGTACTGCGACCGTGGTGGTCCATCTTGTCAAGAATGGTTTCTTCATTGAAATCACATTGCCAATGGGTCTCACCCATTTCTTCGGCATAGCCCACTTCAATAGTTGGAACCGCGTAATAACTGTGCTCTCCGATTCCTTTAAGGTCAAATACAATACGGAGTAAACCACCCTCAAAGAAGAGATCTTCATCTTTCAGGCCCAATTCTTCAAAAGTAGTTTTACCAGTCACGGGAGCATTGAAGCGGATCAACACCTCACCTGGGTTCAATTCTATCGTAGGAGTCATTGTACTTATTTGATTTATGTTCGGGACAATGTTCCGCGAATTCAAACTCAGAAAGGTTGAGTCCCCTCATTGCGAAACCTGATAATGGTCATTTCTATTGTGAGATGTGGAAGTGTACCTATTGGAATGATAACTCACCTGAGGAAGAAGAGTTCTTCACTTGAATAAAGGCTCTTCACTTGAAAGAGAGAGGACTGCATATTCAGGGTGGAAAAAAGTGTTTGAAAATTAAATGAAAGGCTTGCGGCTTTCTGTCGGATGCGTATATTTGCACTTCGTTCTCAAATGGTCCGGTAGTTCAGTTGGTTAGAATGCCTGCCTGTCACGCAGGAGGTCGCGGGTTCGAGTCCCGTCCGGACCGCTGAAATCGTTAAAAAGCCGCTAATTTGAACGAATGTGCGGCTTTTTCAATTTTTGGTTAAACATAGGTAAAACATTTTGGGATTTTACCCTCCACCACAGCATGCCTCATCCATGATGATTTCCCCGGTTTCCAGAACCAGCCTATTCATCCCAAAGCCGTTGCTCATCCAGTTTCCGGTGAGGATGTAGTAATAACACTGTGTGTCGCACTTAATGTCGCTCAGCTCCGACTCCTGTAATTCATTCGCGAATTTGATCGTGAAGAGCTTGTTGACTAGGAACGAGGCATTATCATCCGCTGAAAGGACGCTGTCCACCTGGTACTGCGGATATTCAGGACCGCAAGCACAGCCAACGTAGCTCACCTTGAGCTTGACCTGGTTTTCACCGGAAAACGGCATGTATTTTTTGTATTTCTGACAGTCTCCCTGATCATCCAGGGTGATTTGTCCGGTGCCGGTTGAATCGGTGGAAGTTGATAGCTTTTCAATTTCGGATTTTAATTCTAATCGTTCTTGCCACAAGACGATTGTTGTCACCGAAGTCGCAAGGAATAAGATCCACGGAAGGTATTTACCAAGTTTTTTCATTTGCCCCGTTATAACTGCTTCCCAATCGTGCTTTTTTGTCGAGGTATTTGTTGATCATTGTTGCTGTGATCCGACCCTCATGTTTCGTTCTAAATAAAATATCGCCGCCATGAAAAATTCTCCGAACGCCATGTCGGTAGTCATCGCCCCTCAGCGTTCTATGATTATTAGGATTGGCGAAATCAACATGGCCAACTACAACTGCCCGCGTTTTCCCTGCGGCATGGAGCAATCTTGAAAATTCCGATGCAAGGTTGGTTGATCCGTATTTCCCAGTTATGGAACCTGCATTACAACCATGGATTTCGATCTTCGCACTATTCGTAAATACGGAGTAATTGATCTCGGAAACATCTGCGCCATTTTTGTTTTTGTCCGTGCCTGAAAGCGCGGGATTTCCTTCCGACTGCTCTTCGGCATCATTCAGGTAAAGCTCCTGGTAGAATCCGTTGGCATCTGGTTTGAACAACAGTGAAACCTCATTTCCATGAGCGAAGAAATCAATCGATTGAATATTACCCGCACGTTGCGCATTAATTTTATCCACGATCTTTTGTCCACCTGCCGTTATTTGAATCTTCTGGGCCTTTGTCCCATAATCTCTATTCACGTTATCCGCAGCTCGCCCGAAAAGGTCATCATCATTTTTCGAACCACCGTAGAACATCATACGCTTGTAGCTTGCGGTTTGGGCGGATGAACTGGCAATAGACGCCCTGCGATTTGCCTCAGCTGCCCGTGCTTGTTGGCTTTCAGATAACCAATCTCCAAACGGGCTGCTAACGCCAAACTGATCGCCTAAATCAAATATGTTTGAACCTGGCATGACAATCAGGTCTTTATTCCTTGATCTCCAACATCACACCATCACCGATGATGTTCGTGGTGTATTCCGAATCCTCAACCCTGGCACAGCATGGGAGCCCCTCTTCATCCAAGCGGGCATTCTTGTTTTGAACAATGGAAAGGGTTGTTGGTACCCGAACGTCCCATTCCTCCTCGACCGTTCCTTCGAGCGTTTGCATTTCCTCGATGATAGAAAGATAAAGGTCGTCATCGGTTTGGACAACAAGGTCACCGCCGAGCCAGATGTCCCCGGTCTCAAGGTAGTAGGTGACTGCTTCGTTGAATTCCGGCCGGACCGGGACAACGACCCTCGCCATTCCTGATTGCTTGAATGCCTGGAAGATCGGGTCATCGTCTTCGGATTGGAAAAGTTCTGCCCAATCACATTTGTCAGCCCAATAATACGGGTAGAACAAATACGACATCAGGTTCCATTCGAATGCCTGTTCAAAAAACTTGACTTGCGATGCGTATTGATCAAAAGCCTCATTCTGAACAATGCAGGGAATGTCGTATTTATCACAGGCGTTTTCATCCTTGTATAGTTTCTTGCCTTGCTCCCTGCAGAATGGCTTGGTCAACATTTCGATCATGGCGCGTTTGAGTTCGCGCTGCTCAGTGATACGATTGAGTGCCGGGGGAGTTCGGCGATCATTCTCACCTGATTCGAAGGGCTGATCATCACCTGTTGTTTGACCACCGGATTGCTGGTCAACCAGTGCGTTGTATGCCGCAACCAATTGATTGTAGGCGTTCGTTTGCCATTCCGAAAACTTTGAGGCTTTGAGTTTGCAGGTTACAACGAAATTGGCGCTGTACGTATAAAGCTGGCGTCCGTTAAAGATCACCGGGACTTGGTTCGTATGTTTTGTTCCGAAAGTCCCATTGATATTTCCATTTTTGGTCTTCTTTGAGGAGGATCGTAATCCCGTTTGTCCGCCTGTGATCCCACCGACATCGTAGGTGAAGTAGGCGTCCGGCGCGAATCCCCAGGCTTTGTATTCAAAGCTGTAATTACCGCTGACGGTATCAGCCTCGTAATCCGGAGGCAGCGGAATATTGAATGTCTGGGTCCAGGCCTTGTTATTGTGAGTTAAAGGTGGGGTTGGGGAAAAAGCCTGTGAAACCGTCTTCTGTGCTTCCAGCGGTGTATTGATGGTTACTCCATATTCGTTTGCCGGTC
>JBFGVE010000075.1:0-13782 GCA_041565275.1 Bacteroidia bacterium | reverse complement strand
CATACTGGTCTCAATCTGCTTCTTCTTGGGTGTTCTTGCCAAAGAAAATACACTGACTTTTCTCGGTGTGATCCCACTGGCCATGGTTCTGTTTACCAAAATTCGCACCAAGCGCTATCTAAGTGTTGTTGGACCCTTGGTGGGAGCTACCATCTTGTACCTGATCATTCGCGTTGATGTCATTGGATACTTATTGTCATCCGGCAACGAAATTACCGCTTTGATGAACAATCCTTTTGTTGAGTCTACAACCAGTGAAAAATTTTCTACCATCGCCTATACCATGGGGCGCTATCTGGGATTGTCCATTCTGCCGCACCCCCTGACCCACGACTATTACCCTTACCATATTCCAATCATGAGTTGGGGGGATTGGCAGGTGCTATTGTCGCTGGTCCTGAACCTGAGTCTAATCATCTTTGGCATATGGCAATGGAAACGCGAAAGAGTGATCACATTTTGTATCGGATTCTATTTCCTAACCATTTCCATCACCTCTAATATCTTCTTCCCAGTCGGCACTTTTATGAACGAGCGTTTTTTGTTCATGCCATCAGTAGGTTTTTGCTTGGCTATCGCATACCTTCTTATCCAAAAATTACCACAGTCGATGAAGAATAGAAACGGTGCCTCCAAGGTAGGATTAACTCTGGCTGGGATCATGGCCGTTGGATTTATGGTAAAAACCTTTTCACGGATTCCTGCTTGGGAAAATGAGCATACCCTGAACAAAGCAGCTATTAAAGTTTCTGTTAACAGTGCCAGAGCCAATCAATATTACGCCTATAGCCTGTACGAGCAATATGTGGAAGATAGGGACATTGCCAAGAAAGGAGGCACGTCCAATCCCGAAAAACAGCGCGCACTCTTGACCGAAGCTCTTCCCTATGTCAATCGTGCTTTGGAAATTCACCCGACCTACCACGATGCAATTACCTGCAAGGGCGGGATTCATGGTGGTTTTTATGCCCTCGACCGGGATATCAACGCTGTTCTGAAAGGTTTTTTCCCTTTAGTAACCAATGACAAACAGGTCTATTATTTAGAACAAGAAGAAAAAGGAAGATCAGTGGACAACTTTCCCGTCAAATACTTACAGTACTTGAATAATCGAGGAGAGAACTACAACGAACTCATAGATTTCTACCATCGAGTTGGGTATGATTATTGGTGGGTCCAAAAGCAAAATTCAAAACAAGCACGCCGCTTCCTGAACATGGGGCTTTCCTTGGTTAAAGATCACCCTCAACTGGTAGAAGACTTATCTCAAGTTAGATAAAGCCAATATCTAGGCTGCTTTAATTCCTCTGCATGCAGCTAACTTTGAGCTGCATGAATGGTTATATTTGCGGCAGCAAATCATTCAAGTTTGGAAATTTATGAAGCAGGAAGCCCCGTACACTCCCAACAATAAAGTGCGGATCGTGACCGCAGCCTCTTTGTTCGATGGACATGATGCAGCAATCAACATTATGCGTAGAATCATGCAAAGGACTGGTGCAGAGATCATTCATTTGGGTCATAACCGAAGCGTTCAAGAAATCGTTGATTGTGCTATCCAAGAAGACGTTCAAGGAATCGCCATTACATCATACCAGGGCGGTCATGTAGAGTATTTCAAGTACATGCACGATCTTTTGGAGGAACGAGGTGCTAGTAATATCAAAATTTTTGGCGGTGGCGGCGGAACGATTCTGCCAACTGAAATGAATGAACTCCATGCATATGGAGTTGACCGTATTTTCTCTCCCGACGATGGCCGCTCCATGGGCCTTCAAGGGATGATCAACTATGTCATCCGGAATTGTGACTACTCCAACACAAAGGGTATTTCTCTTGATTCAGTGGCAAACTTGCCTCAGAAAAATCCTGGCCTGATTGCTCGGATAATTACCATTGTCGAAAATGACCCTCACATAGGTAATGCCTATATGGATGCTGTCGAAAAGCATCAACCTGTCCACACTATTCCTGTTCTGGGTATTACTGGTACTGGTGGTGCCGGAAAATCCTCTCTCACAGATGAAATTGTGCGCCGTTTCTTGATGGATTTCGAAGACAAGTCCATCGCAGTACTATCCGTAGATCCAAGTAAACGACGGACCGGAGGCGCATTGCTGGGAGACCGTATCCGAATGAATGCCATCTTCAATGACCGGGTGTATATGCGTTCCATGGCCACTCGGGCCGCTAATATCTCTATGAGTGAAGCAGTGGATGAATCCGTCAAAATCCTGAAAGCTGCGCAATTTGATCTGATCATTGTTGAAACTGCTGGAATAGGACAAAGTGATTCAGAGATCACCGAAGTAGCTGACCTAGCCCTTTATGTGATGACGCCCGAATACGGAGCTGCCACCCAACTGGAAAAGATCGATATGCTCGACTTTGCCGACTTTGTGTCTATCAACAAGTTTGACAAGCGGGGGGCCCTGGATGCATTGCGGGACGTGGCTAAGCAATTCCAACGCAACCATGGCCTCTGGGATAAAAATCCGGATGATATGCCCGTCTTTGGGACCATCGCTTCACAATTCAATGATCCCGGTACAAACCAGCTTTATACCCGAATCATTGATACGATTGAGTCAAAAGTGGGAATTGAAATGAACTCGACATTTACCGCAACCGATGAGATGAGCGAGAAAATTTTCATCATTCCCCCGGATCGGGTACGTTATCTAGCTGAGATTGCAGAAGAAAGTGACCGTTACCGGCAATGGGTAAAGGAACAAAGTGTGATCGCCCGAAAAATATATAATCTGGAAGGAACTATTGCCCACCTGGGTGAGCAGTTTGGGCAAGAAGATACCACTGGGCTGTTGACAGAAATGAAATCTGACCTAGAGCGTCATTTGGCTCCGGAGTGCCAAGACATTCTGAACAGTTGGGAAGATAAGGTTAAAAAGTACCAGAGTGAACATTTCACTTATGAGGTGCGAGGAAAGGAGATCAAAGTTGAGAACTTTGTCAAATCCCTTTCTCACACCAAATTTCCCAAGATTGCATTGCCAAGGTATCAGGACTATGGTGAAATTCTAAACTGGAGCCTCCGGGAAAACGTTCCTGGAGAGTTTCCCTACACGGCTGGAGTCTACCCATTTAAGCGTACCGGAGAAGATCCTACTCGCATGTTTGCAGGTGAAGGTGGCCCTGAACGGACCAACAAGCGTTTTCACTATGTGTCTCTAGGGATGTCTGCAGCTCGTCTCAGCACTGCCTTTGACTCCGTCACGCTTTACGGTGAAGATCCGGGTCACCGCCCTGATGTCTACGGCAAAATTGGGAATTCCGGGGTATCTATTGCTTCTCTTGATGATGCTAAAAAACTCTATTCAGGCTTTGACCTTTGCAAAAAGACAACCTCAGTTTCCATGACCATTAATGGTCCGGCACCGATGCTCCTTGCCTTTTATATGAACGCGGCCGTTGATCAGCAGTGTGAAAAGTATATCCGTGAAAATAGTCTTGTAGATGAGGTTGATGCTAAGATTAGTACTATCTATGCTGCCAGGGGTGTTAAGCGTCCCCATTATGCTGGTGAACTTCCCGAAGGCAACAATGGACTGGGACTGTTGCTTCTCGGGGTTACCGGAGACCAGGTATTACCGGCGGATATCTATACCCGCATCAAGGCGGAAGCTATGTCAGTCACCCGTGGAACCGTCCAGGCGGATATCCTTAAAGAAGATCAGGCTCAGAACACCTGCATTTTCTCCACTGAATTCGCGTTGCGGATGATGGGAGATATCCAGCAATACTTTATTGACAAAAAGGTCCGGAACTTTTATTCCGTCTCTATTTCCGGATATCACATCGCTGAAGCGGGGGCCAATCCGATTACCCAATTAGCCTTTACACTGGCCAACGGATTTACCTTTGTCGAGTATTTCCTAAGCCGAGGCATGAACATTGATAAGTTTGCCCCGAACCTGAGCTTTTTCTTCTCGAACGGGATGGATCCTGAATACAGTGTGATCGGCCGGGTGGCTCGTCGTATCTGGGCCAAAGCGATACGCAACAAATACAAGGGCAAGGCACGCTCACAGATGTTGAAGTACCATATTCAGACCAGTGGCCGGTCCCTCCACGCCCAAGAAATCGCATTCAACGATATCCGTACTACCCTTCAGGCACTTTATGCCATCTACGATAATTGCAATTCCTTGCATACCAACGCCTACGATGAGGCTATTACCACGCCAACTGAAGAGTCAGTTCGCCGTGCCATGGCGATCCAACTGATCATCAATAAGGAGTTGGGCTTGGCTAAAAACGAGAATCCAATGCAAGGATCGTTTATCATTGAAGAATTAACTGATCTGGTCGAATCGGCCGTTCTGGCCGAATTCAGGAGGATTACTGACCGAGGTGGTGTCCTGGGCGCCATGGAGCGGCAATACCAACGTTCTAAGATACAGGAGGAATCTCTTTACTATGAGATGCAAAAACACAGCGGCGAATTACCTGTCGTTGGGGTCAACACTTTCCTAAGTTCTGAAGGCTCACCTACGATAATTCCGAGTGAAATCATTCGTTCAACCAAAGAAGAAAAAGAGCTTCAGATCGCGAATATCAAATCTTTGAAAGAGCGGAACCATGAATCTGGTAAACATGCTTTGCGCCAATTGCAACTAGCTGCCATTCAGAACAAAAATCTGTTTGGAGCCCTGATGGAAGCTTCGAAAGTTTGTTCGCTGGGCCAGATGACCCGAGCCTTGTATGAGGTTGGCGGGCAATACCGGAGGAATATGTAAGGGATTACTCGTCTCACCCTCAATAGAGCTTTAATTCTCGACAGCAGTTGTTATTGTTGAAGGAGGTTCTTACTTCACTTCTTCGGCTTTATTTACTATGCCAAGTTTCTCTTCAATAGCGGCCAAGCGTTCCTGGAGGTCTTTGATCTGAGATTGGCTACCAATATTCAATCGGATCATCACTTCTTCAACAATGTTTCTAATTCTGCTTTCAAACTCTTCACGCTTGACTTCAGTGTTCTTTACCAAATCATCGATGATCTTTTTTCCCTCGTCTTGTGAGAGTTTTTGTTCGTCAACTAATTTGTCGACCGAAAATTGAATTTTTTCTACAGTAGTGGAAACGAGGCCAACACTGGCGTAGAGAATTTTTTTAAAAAGATCTTCCATAACAATATGATTGTATTTACACGTTGTTAACTCGCATGTCCTAAGGCTGGTTTCTGTTCCGTCTGCATCGCTCACCGCAATACCGTACCGTTTCCCAATTTTTCTTCCATCTTTTACGCCAGGTAAAGGGTAATCCACAAACAGGACATATCTTATAGGGCAGATTTTGTTTGTGACCCTGTTTCATAGGATTTCCACATTTGTTTTGCAAAAGGAAGCCCGCTCAAGCAGGGCGACTTTTTTACCATATTCGATCCGATCCCAGGTGCGATAGACCATGCCGATGCGAGGATTATTTTCCAATAGGCTGCGGTGGCGTTCGTAGAAATCCCAGTACAGGCTGTTGAAGGGACAAGCCTGTTCTCCCACTTTGTCACTCTTCTTGTAGTGACATCCTTTGCAGTAATCACTCATCTTATTGATGTAGTTAGCACTGGCAACATAGGGCTTACTTCCGACAATGCCTCCATCGGCATATTGGCTCATTCCTCGAGTGTTGGTAATTTCAACCCACTCAAATGCATCGATATAAATGCCAAGGAACCAAGCGTTGATCTCATCTGGATCAACTCCTAGCAGCAGGCTGAAGTTCCCGATCACCATTAGTCGTTGAATATGATGGGCATAGGCATGGTCAAGGGAGTTATGGATAGATTCGCTCAGACATTTCATTCTAGTTTGCCCGGTCCAAAACCAACTGGGCAAACCAGCCGAGTGACCAAAATAATTGTGCAACGCAAATTTCGGCATTTTGGCCCAGTAGATGCCTCTCATGTATTCGCGCCATCCGATAATTTGGCGGATGAAACCTTCCACCTGGGCAATTCCATACTTTTCTGGGTCTTCTCGCCATTTGGCTTCGGCCGCTTGCACCACTTCGGTGGGAGAAAGTAGTTTGACGTTCATAAGGAAAGAAAGCCGGGCGTGGAAAAGGAAATCATAATCGGAAGACATGGCATCCTGAAACTTTCCAAAGTGGGGAAGCAGATGGGTGCAAAAAAAATCTAGCCACTCTAATCCTTCTTGACGGGTGACCGCCCAAGGAAGGATTAGATTTTTCATCTTTCCAATTGTCCTTACTCCATTTGCTTCCAGCAGATCGCATACTGCAGAGGCATCGTGTGAGACCCATGGGAATTCCGGTACCGGAGCCTCTCCTTTGTACTTGTTGCGGTTTTCGATGTCGTAATTCCACTCCCCAGTCACTGGTTGTAACCCATCCATTAAGTAGCCCGTCTGTTTGCGGATATTTCGGTAAAATCTTTCCATTAGGTAGGTTTTCCTCCCATGGAAAAACCGGGCCATCTCTTCACGCTCGGTCAGGAAATGATGGCTGTCAGAAACCTCATATTTGATATCCAGCCCGGCCGCAAATTCATTCAGGATCTGGTCCAGACGGTATTCATCTGGGAGTTGAAATTCAAACCGTTCAAATCCTTCGGTTTTAAGAAGATGACTCAGGTTGTCCGGAAAATTCTGCCGGTTGTCGGCATCGTCCAACCTTAAGTACTTTACTTGGTGACCGGTTTGTTCGAGATGCTTCGCGAAGGCCCGCATAGCAAGGAAGATGGCAGTCACTTTCTGGATGTGGTGGTGAACGTAGTCAGTTTCACTACGAACCTCCATCAGAACATAAGTTATCTGATCATTGACCACTTCCAGCCAGGGGTGTTGATGGTTGAGTTGATCACCCAGAATGAGCCGAAGGGTTTTCATTAATAATTCAGTCTGGTATCCAGGAACTGGGGATATGTATAGGGCGTGGGTAATGGCTGGCATGGAAGGTATTCAGATTTTCTTCCGGTAGCCAAAACACGGTGTGAATATATCTCGAGGGAACTTCGCTTAATTCGGGCAACCAATAACGAACATACTCTCCTTCAGGATCGTAGCGTTTTGCTTGCTTGAGAATGTGGAAATGCCGTTTAGGTTGTGGGTCTGCCCCAACCCCGGCCAAGTAGGTCCAGTTGCCATAATTACTATACACATCATAGTCTATCAAGAGGGATTCGAAGTATTCCGCACCCCGGAGCCAATTGATCTGCAGGTCATGAATTAGGAAGGAAGCTACATTTTGCCGTCCCCTGTTGGACATGAAGCCAGTCTGGTTTAGTTCTCGCATATTCGCGTCCACAAAAGGGATTCCTGTAGTGCCGGTCTTCCACCTTTCGAACCGAGATAATTCGTCTGGATGGACTTTGTAGGTAGGCGTTGAGACTCCGCTAAACTGAAAAATTCGGTTTTGGTGTTTGACGGACCAAAAACGGAAATAGTCTCTCCATAGTAGTTCAAAGATCAACCAATAAGTAGACTGGTTTTTTATGACCGCTTCTTCATAAGCCTTGACTTTCCAATAGACCATGCGTGGAGAAAGGCTACCTTGGGCCAGCCAAGGCGAGAGTTTGGAGGAATAGTCAGCACCCAACAGTCCGTTGCGAGTCTCTTTGTATGTTTTTAAAGGGCCAAGAGTACCGCAGTAGTTTTCCAGTCTCTCCAGCGCTGCGGTCTCTCCTCCATGAAAGTTTAAAACACCATTTTTTGAAGTAGAAATTCTGGTGATTCCATCTCTCAGTTGTTGAGAGGTAGGTATTTGCCCCGACTCCAGTCCTTTCGGCAACCTGATTTCTGTTGGTGTAGCAAGCAGTTTTCTGACATGGCTGTATTTCTCTACCTTTTTTCGGAATTGGCTGAATACATCAGGAGTCTCTTTAGGTATATGAGGCAAGTTATCTGGATGGTACAGCGAACTTCCTTCAAGCGGATAAAATTTCAGCTCCTCTCTGGCGAACACCCTAAGGACCTTCTGTTCGGTGTTTTGTTCCTCAGGGGCATATTCGGAATGGAAGTACACCACCCCAGCATTGACCTCCCGTATCAATTTTCGCATTACCTGTTCGGGTTTCCCCCACCGAATGATAAGATCTCCTCCAAGGCTACGTAGTCTGTCTCGCAGGTCAGCAAGCCCTTCCAACAAAAATGACGCTCGAAAGTATTCCATTTTAGGAAATCCAAAGTGAGTGCTGGAGATTTGCTGGGGATCGAAAATGTAAATAGGGACCATTGCGCAGCCTGTCTCAGCAGCACGAGACAAAGCTTCGTGGTCGTGAACTCGCAAATCATTCCTGAACCAGACAATGGTCGTTTTGCTCATTTCATAATTTTTAACTGTACATTGCCTGAACTTTTGGGTAAATGACTGACAGTTCAAAGGTCAATATAAGTACCCACCATGGGTAAATATGGAGTTTTATCCCATGTTCGTGTAGTCTTGAATAGAGAATCTTGGAATTTTCTACCCCCACGCTGCCGTCTAGTAGCTACGAACTTTCGGTATCTGCACCGAACAGTTAGCTCAACCCCAGATTTCCGCTTGCGAACAGCCCCGCTCTATAGAAACAATTATCTTTCACGAACTGCACGCTAGTAAAGTAAAAGCCCAAAAAACGCCCGGAAAGGTTTGTTAACCATATCCGGGCATCACTCTTAAACTGTCTAATTCGTTGAATAGCGGTGCCTTCCTCGGCAGCGGGTGATGCTGGTCTTGTATCGGGAGGAAGTCGCAATTGCTTCCTCCCTCGATCCAGCATCCCGTAGGGGAATCGAACCCCTGTTGCCAGAATGAAAATCTGGAGTCCTAACCGCTAGACGAACGGGACAAATATTCAAGAGCGGGACGCAAAGATAGGTGGAGGTCAAATTTCAGTCAAGCTTTTTTGAAAAAATATTGCCATTAGAGTAGTATTCGACTGATACTGATCTATTACCAATACCTCAAAGGGGTTTGTATTGGTTTTTTCATGGCCTGACTTTACCTTTGCCCGGGGTAAAACTCATGTTTTATTATCTGTAAAATCCATTTTCAACATGGCTATTAAAATTGGTATCAATGGTTTCGGACGCATCGGAAGACTCATTTTCCGGGTATTGATGAACAATCCCGCTGTTGAGATCGTGAAGATTAACGATCTCACTGACAATACAACTTTGGCAGCATTGCTCAAGTTCGATACAGCTCATGGAAAATTTAAAGGTACAGTCTCATCCGACGGTGACTATATCACCGTAAATGGCAAACGTATCTTGGCTACTTCCGAGCGTAACCCTGGCAACCTTGGTTGGGGAGCTTTGGGGGTCGAGATTGTTATCGACTCGACTGGTGTATTCCGCAACAAGGAAAAATGTCAGCCCCATCTCGATGCTGGTGCTAAAAAAGTTGTGATCACAGCACCTAGCAAAGGTGCTGTAGATGCAACAGTCGTCTTGGGTGTCAATGATGACGACCTCAAGCCTGAGCATTTGGTTATCTCAAATGCCTCCTGTACGACTAACTGTCTGGCTCCAATGGCCAAGGTTCTGGATGAAAAATTTGGAATTGAGTCTGGTTTTATGACTACCGTCCATGCCTACACCGCCGATCAGAATTTACAGGATGCACCTCACAAGGATCTTAGGCGTGCTCGTGCTGCAGCCCAGAACATAGTTCCTACCACTACCGGTGCTGCTGCTGCCGTAGGTTTGGTTCTGCCTCAACTCAAGGGTATTCTTGACGGCTTTGCCGCCCGTGTACCTGTGATTGATGGCTCCCTGACCGACTTAACTGTTCTTCTCAAGAAACCTGCTACCACAGAAGAGATCAACGATGCAATGAAGGAGGCTTCGGAGGCTTCGCTCAAAGGGATTCTTCAGTATTCGACTGACCCTTTAGTATCTTCAGACATTATCGGTAATCCGTATAGTTGTATTTTTGATGCTCCTCTTACTAGTACCAATGGCGCCCTTGCTAAAGTCGTAGGATGGTACGACAACGAGTGGGGTTACAGCAATCGCGTTGCCGATCTCGTAATGAAATTGATGTAATTTGCCCAATGCACTGGACTTGAAGTTGCTATTTATTTCATTAGGGCATTGAAAACCTAAAGCTTTCCTCTTCCATGAAGTCTATATCATCTGCTAATGTCACTGGTAAACGTGTTTTGGTTCGCGTTGACTTTAACGTTCCTCTTGATGAAGAGGGCAACACCATCGATGACAAGCGAATTCGTGGTGCCTTGCCTACCATTAATTATATCCTGAAGGAGGGAGGGTCTGCAATACTGATGTCCCATCTGGGACGGCCTAAAGGAGAGATCAATCCCAAGTACAGTCTGGGGCAGATTCTTGCTCACCTTAGCGAACTGTTGGACGTTGATGTAAAATTTGCCGGGAATTGTGTGAGTGAAGAGGCTTTTACAATGACTTTTGATTTACGACCCGGTGAAGTAGTATTACTGGAAAACCTCAGATTCGATGGCCGGGAGAAACAGGGCGATCTGGAATTTGCAGAATTACTCTCCAGGCATGGAGAGGTTTATGTGAACGATGCATTTGGAACTGCGCATCGCGCGCATTCATCGACCACTGTTATTACGCAGTTCTTTAAGGAAAAATATGCTGGCTTTTTACTGGAGAGAGAAGTCTCTACTGTCAATAAAGTGATGGAAAACCCACAGCGACCCTTTACAGCGATTATGGGTGGAGCGAAGGTCTCCGATAAGATCCAGATCATCCATCGATTGCTGGACAAGGTGGATAATTTACTGATTGGTGGTGGTATGGCTTATACTTTTCTCAAGGCCAAAGGTGTTGAAATTGGTACTTCCCTTTGTGAGATTGAGAAAGTGGCTCTTGCAGCTTCCTTGATCAAGAGTGCGCGTGTCAAGGGCGTTAATATCATGGTTCCGGTAGATTCAGTAGTTGCGGATAAATTCGCAGCAGACGCTAATACAGCCATAGTACGAAATTCGAATTTCCCAAAGGATATGATGGGGCTTGATATTGGACCAGACACTTTTCTGAATTATTACAAAGTGATTCTGGAATCAGGAACGGTTTTATGGAACGGCCCTATGGGCGTATTTGAGATGGAACCATTTTCTCAAGGAACAACGGCGGTGGCTAAGGCACTGTCCGAGGCGACCCGCACCAAAGGAACCTTTACTTTGGTCGGTGGTGGTGACTCTGCAGCAGCTATCGCCAAGGTAGGGCTTGAAGATGAAGTCTCCTACGTCTCTACTGGTGGTGGAGCATTATTAGAGTTGCTGGAAGGAAAAGTATTACCTGGGGTAGCTGCTCTGGACTGAGTATGGTTATCTTTCAACCTGAGGACACCTTCTCTTTTAATCTTTCATACTCAATTTAAGTGGGATAGGATAAGGCGCTTCAATGAGTCTGCCTCTAAAGAGATCACTCATAAGTGATATCAATATTCAACGGTTTCGTGTTTAAAATCATTCTATAAGTTCGTTCACAGTTACCAATTGCTTCCGCTTCACGTGCGGCCACAGACCTCCTACCCCTAAGCATAGCCTCTCTGTACTTGAAATGATGGGAGGTTAACTTCCCACTCAATGCGAGCAATTTCCCTTCCAGAGAGGCATACTGATTGCGCCCTTTGATCTTGTCAAGTACCGATTGAATCTCTTCTTCCAGTTTCCAGGCTACGCGGTCAATGGGATCGTTCATACAAAATTTCTTTTACATTACTTCCTAGAGATGGCCCTCTTAGCGGCAGTGATAATATTGGTGGTGTCTAAACCATATTTTCTGAGTAGTTGTACGGGGGTACCACTTTCTCCAAAGCTGTCATTGACTGCCACGTACTCATGCGGAGTGGGAATGTGGCGGCTCAAGGTTTGTGCGATTGCATCCCCCAATCCGCCATTGCGCATGTGCTCTTCAGCCGAAACAACAGCACCGGTTTTACGGACGCTGGTAACTACAGCTTCTTCATCAAGTGGCTTGATGGTGTGCATGTTGATGATTTCTGCAGAAATTCCATCAGTAGCCAGAGCTTCAGCGGCTTTGATCGCGTACCATAGGAGGTGACCACAAGCAATGATACTGACATCTGATCCTTTGATCAAGAGTTGAGCCTTTCCGATTTCGAAAGTTGGATCATCATCCGGGGTAAAGACCTCCCACTTTGGGCGACCAAAGCGCAGGTAGCAAGGGCCACTTATGTCTGCGATGGACAGGGTAGCCAAGCGGGTTTGGTTGTAGTCACAGGGAACTATTACCGTCATGCCAGGGAGCATGCGCATCATGCCGATATCTTCCAGCACCTGATGGGTTGCCCCGTCTTCACCCAAACTAAGCCCAGCATGAGAGGCACAAATCTTGACGTTTTTTTCTGAGTAAGCGACAGATTGTCGAATTTGGTCATAAACACGGCTGGTAGAAAAGTTAGCAAAAGTACCTGTAAATGGGATTTTACCGCCTATGGTGAGACCAGCTGCAATACCAATCATGTTGGCCTCTGAGATTCCGACTTCAAAGAATCGGTGGGGAAAAGCACCCCGGAATTTATCCATTTTGAGAGAGCCGGTAAGGTCGGCGCAGAGGCCAACCACATTTTCGTTATGGTGCCCCAGTTCGAGCAGGCCTTGGCCAAAGCCTGAGCGTGTATCCTTTTTTCCGGTGGATTCAATTTTTTTCATAGCTTGATTGTGGGTTCAGTAGTCACCTAATTTAGTAGCAGGAAGTTGATCCATAGCTCTTTGGAACAATTCATCGCTTGGCGCTTTCCCATGCCACTCATGGGTGCCTTCCATGAAGTCAACTCCCCTACCCATGTCAGTGTACATAATGATGCTTATTGGTTTGCCTTGACCCGTCATTCTCTTTGCTTGTTCGAGGGTAGCCAGTACTTCTTCTAAATCGTGACCGTCCATTTCCAAAACTTTCCAGCCAAAGGCTTCGAATTTAGGCCTGAGGCTTCCGAGAGCCATAACGTCTTCAGTATTGCCGTCGATCTGTTGACAATTGCGGTCAATGGTTGCGATCAGGTTGTCGATTTTAAAGTGAGGGGCAGCAATTACTGCTTCCCAGATTTGTCCTTCCTGGAGCTCGCCGTCTCCGTGCAGTGTGTAAACGATGTGTCGGTCACCGTTGAGGCGCTTTGCAAGGGCTGCACCGATGGCAACTGATAGTCCTTGGCCAAGTGAACCGGAAGCGACCCGTATGCCTTCCAATCCCTCTTTGGTGGCAGGGTGTCCTTGAAGGCGAGAGTTTAAGTGTCGAAAGGTGGCTAATTCTGGAATAGGAAAGTAACCCGAACGAGCCAAGACACTATACCAAACCGGAGATATATGGCCGTTGGAAAGGAAAAAAAGATCCTGATCCGTCCCATCCATTTCGAAATTGGATGGATCATGTTCAAGGTGATTAAAGTATAGAGATACGAAGAACTCGGTACAACCGAGTGAGCCTCCTGGGTGGCCGGATTGTACAGCGTGGACCATCCGGAGGATGTCACGCCGGACTTGGGTAGCGATCTCCTCAAGTTCAGTGATCGAAGTAACCTTATTCATGATCAATATTTAACGGCAAATTACGCGCAGACAAGCAAAAGTAGAAAGTATTCTTTTAAACAAATTATCTTGGTTTCAATACTCTGGACAATTTAGTCAGCTCTTATCCCGAATTCCAATAAGTCTTGATAATTGGGGTGATTTACTGCAAACTCAGGGTCGATATCTAACTTTGAAATAATTCGATTCACCCAAAAGCGGTTGAACAGCGCGGTTTTGAAATTGGCTATGGAGATTGGTCCAGATTGGCCGGGTTTTCGCTTTCTGAGGATATGGACTTTGGCAAT
>JBFGVE010000074.1:0-13820 GCA_041565275.1 Bacteroidia bacterium | reverse complement strand
ATCGTCTTAGAAGGGTATTCCATTGTGGATTCCTTTTATATGACCATTATTACCATGTCTACCGTAGGCTTTGAGGTGCTGGACGGAGGATTGTCACCCGGAGGGAAGATATTCGTTTCCTTTTTGATCGTATCAGCCATAGGCGTATTCCTATATGTTATCAATACGATCACTACCTTTGTGGTAGAAGGCGAGATCCGAACCATTTTTAAAGGTTACCGCGTGAATAAGGAGATCAGTAAGTTGCGAAACCACATTGTGGTTTGTGGATTAGGGAGAAATGGACAGCAGGCAGTTTTAGAATTGGCAGCGGAAGGCATTCCCTTCGTTGTGGTCGAGTACGATGAGGATGTAATTGATAAATTTGTCGATTCTCACCCTTATGTGCTGGTTTACAAAGGCGACGCCACCGATGAGGAAACATTGATGGCGGTCAATATTACCAAGGCCAAGGGAGTGGTTTCAGCTCTTGCCGACGATGCTTCCAACGTTTATGTGACATTATCGATCCGGCAACTCAATCCGACCGTACCTGTAGTTGCCAGAGCTGCTTTGGAATCTACCATCTCCAAGCTCAAAGTTGCCGGGGCTACGCGTGTGGTCCTCCCCAATAAGCTCGGAGGGCGCAAAATGGCCAGGGTATTGACCCGCCCTGCACTGATTGACTTTATTGATCTCATTACCGGTCAGGGAAACTTCAATATGAATTTGGAAGAAGTCGATTGTGTAGAGGGCGGGAAGTATTTGGGAAAGACCCTCCGCGAATTAGATATCAGGTCCAAAACTGGGGCTCTGGTCCTGGGAAGCCAACACCCGGATGGACATTTTGAACTCAACCCAGGTGCCAACCTAAAGCTTGAAGTCGGTTTGAAATTGTTTGTCATAGGAAAAAAAGAGAGTATGGACCTCTTCCGGAAAGAATTCCTCGCCTGATCATCAGGTCCAGCCCCCTATTGAGGGTTAGGGGAATATCCCAATTCTCCAAAGAAAAGTTTCGTAGCTCAGATTTTAAACGGGCAACAATAAACTAAAATCTTGTTATCCATCTCCCAGAACCCTAAATGCACGGGTCAGACTCGTTACTCAAGAGAATCTCTGGTATCTCTATGGCATTCAGCAGGGTGAGATATGTTTATGTGTCACGAACTCGTACCCTTCGGACCCCAATTTCTAACACCCAGGACTAATATGATCTAAAAAAATCGGAGATATCGAGCTAAGAGCTTTATTGAAGTTCTACTATCTTATTTTGGTCATGGATTGCATTGAACAATTTGTTTTGTTCAGCCTTTCCCTTTTTCACCTTTTCCATTTGCTCATTGTCGTAGGCTAAATCCTTGCCCATTTCCTGTTCATTGACCTTTTGTTGCTTTTCCCTGAAAACCGCATCATTCTTTGTTGACACTGTTTTAATCGCTTTCCATTGCTCCATATCTGTGACCTCGATCGGATCTCCATCTTTTACGAGGTCACCATTATCCCCCACTTTATATATATTAACCTTTAGACTTTTTATTTCCCCCTTTTTAACCTTTTCAAGAAGCTTATGAATTTCTAAATTGCTTAGCACGCTATCAGGGTCTATTCCTTCCAACACATCAGCTTCGACTGTACCTGTCAAACTCTTTACATAATTTTCAGATAATAAATCCCAGAGATGCTGCATGGCTTTCGATTCTCCCCAACCAAATCCAAAATTAAGACGGTTCATAATGACCCCCGCTACGGAAGATTCTAGAACAATTCCTCCCGTTTTATCAGCTTCCTTCTTAGAGGTAGCTGCATTCATTTTGGACCACAAACGTCCCTTTGTAGGTGCGTCCGCTGCTTTTTTCCCGAGTTCCTCCTTAAAATTAGGGTCTCCTTGATTTTCCAAGTACCAATAGTAAGGTACCTGAAATCCTTTAATTTTATGGAGCTTGGGAACGATAGTTCCTTCGATCAGTATCCTCTGAGCTGGGTGAATTTCCTTTTCCTTACCTTCGTCGCCAGTTGTGCCGGGATGTGTAACCAATTGATCAGCGAATTGCTCAAATCCTCTCTTCACTTCAGCCGTCCCATCCCCCTGAAGTTTACCAATCCGCTTCATCATTTCAGCTTTACTCTCCATCCACTCGTTGCTTTTCCCAATTCTGCGTGAAGCGAGTGACTTGTCAGTGTCAGTAATTTTATAGCCATCCTCTTGCGTTTGTTCATCACCAGTTCTCTGAACAGGAATTCCCTCGCGAACACCGTTATTCACCCTTTCCTGTAGTGATTTCAGCTGTGTCACTTGCGGACTGTTGTTAATCATTCGTTGGAGATTCCTTTGAGTAATAGCCTCTGGTCGGTTGTCTACAAATTGCAATGGCGGGGCTGAACTGGTAGTTTCTTGAGCGACATTCTCACGAAGAGATTTTCCCCTGGATTTAAATTGGTAGGTTTTCATAAAGAATTGAAACGTTTTAGTGTTGATTACAAGCGTTTTCCAACTGCGCTGCCCCTACAACATAAATATTTTTCCAAGTAAAAACTAGTGTTTATGTAAAATTGTTTTACCGAGGGATCTGCAGAATACTCTTCCTCCTCAAGCATAGAACGTGGGTTGTTAGGTAATCGTCCTTTTTGTTTCTGTGAATTCGATCTCCATAAGTTTTATGAGTGAGTCCGAAGGATAAGTGTTGTATATGTACATCTTTCTTGCTTACAGCGGAGATTTAAGCGATGTCCCTCAATACTTGGTGGTGATGTTTGTAGGAAATTAAACCTTTGTAGCCAACATGCGTTTCTGGCGCCCCTGGGTAATATCTTTCGGAATAATCGCTTTTCGCATTAGCCTTATTGTTATAATTGCGTCAACCGGTTACTTTGTACTTGCCGCAGAAACAGCAGGACTAGCGGTCTTGGTTGGCGGTTTGGGTACGGTCTTCTTTTCCGATCCTATCCAGAGAGCCAAGGTATCATCTGTTTTCAATCATATAGAGAATGCATTCTTCTAATTTTATTTACCTTTTAGGGTTATTGTAGTTTAGACACCGTCTGAGTTATTGGCGACCAAGAAAACATACCTTTTGCTACAGAGCCTGACCTTCAGAAAGATCAGGAACTTCACCTTATTGTACTTAAGTTTTCACCTATCCCGGCTACTTCAGCGTCCCGTCCACTGGGGCCAGCCCTGTAAAATCGGGATAGAGCCTACTACTTTCTGTAACCTTCGCTGTCCCGAATGTCCCTCTGGCCTGCGTTCCTTCACCCGTCCCACCGGCATGCTTACCTTTGAAAACTTCCAGCGTATAGCAGACCAAATCCACAAAGACCTCGTCTATTTACTCCTCTATTTCCAGGGAGAACCATACCTCAATCCTGATTTTCTGAAAATGGCTGCGTATGCTACTCAAAAGGGGATCTTTACTGCTACCTCCACCAATGCACACTATCTCGATGATGCAAATGCCAGGGCTACTGTTGAATCAGGGATACAGGAAGTGATTGTTTCGATTGATGGCGCGACCCAAGAAACCTACGAACATTACCGGGTGGGAGGGAACCTCACAAAGGCCATTAAAGGAGTAAAAAAATTGGTGGACTGGCGGGAAAAGTTAAAAGCTAAGACACCTTGTATTGTTTTGCAATTCCTTGTGGTGGGCCCTAATGAGCATGAAATTGCAGAAATACAGGCTCTCGGAAAGGAATTGGGGGTTGACAAGGTTGTCCTGAAAACTGCTCAGATCGTTTCGTTCGAAGAGGGAAGTGACTTAATACCACAAAATGATCGATACAGCAGGTATAGAAAAGGGCCAGATGGAAAATACCACTTGAAGAATAAATTGCGCAATCAGTGTTGGAAATTGTGGATGGGGGCAGAGGTTACCTGGGATGGAAGGGTTTTGCCATGCTGTTTTGACAAAGATGGGAAATATGTGATGGGGGACATACGGGAGGATAACTTTCGGGAAATCTGGAAAAATGAAGCGTACAGGAAATTCCGGAGTGGGATACTTTCCTCCCGGAAGTCTGTGGACATTTGCAGGAACTGTACAGAAGGAACTAGGATCTGGGCATAAACTGCAAGCGATCAAAGATGAGGGGGAGCAAGCAACTATATATATTTCCAGCTGTCCAAAAGGACATCTTTCATCAATTCATGCCACCTGCTTTGAGCTTTTCAGCATTTTCTGCGACCCTGAGCGCTTCGATGATTTCATCAATATCACCATTCAGAATGTTATTCAGGTTGTACAAAGTCAGGTTGATCCTATGGTCAGTCACGCGTCCCTGGGGAAAATTATAGGTCCTGATCTTAGCTGAGCGGTCACCAGTTGAAACGTATGTTTTGCGCAATTGGGATTGTTCGTCGACACGCTTTTGTAATTCAATATCGTAAAGTCGGCTTTTAAGGATCTTTAAAGCTTTGGTCTTATTCTTCAACTGAGACTTTTGATCCTGGTTGGAAACTACCAGCCCGGTAGGCAAGTGGGTTATACGGATTGCGGATTCTGTCTTGTTGACGTGCTGACCACCAGCTCCGCTGGCACGAAAAGTATCTATTCTCAACTCCGTCGGATCAATCTCAAACTCTACTTCTTCCATTTCAGGCATAGCTGCTACAGAGGCAGCCGAGGTGTGGATCCTTCCCTGGGACTCGGTTGCAGGTACTCTCTGAACCCTGTGCACACCTGACTCATACTTCATGATCCCATAAGCATCCTTACCCTTGATGGTCATGGTAATTTCTTTGTATCCGCCCGCAGTCCCTTCCTGGAGGGCATTTAATTCTATTTTCCACCCTTTCTTTTCCGCATAACGGTGGTACATCCTGAACAGGTCACCTGCGAACAGACTGGCTTCGTCTCCTCCCGCTCCAGCCCGGATTTCCAAGATTACATTGTTACTGTCCTCAGGGTCTTGAGGAATTAGAAGCCATTTGATCTCCTCGTCTAGTTTCTCTTTTTTATCCCTCAGCAATTCGAGCTCTTCCTGGGCCATCTCCTTCATTTCAGGATCTTTTTCTATCTCAAGCAATTCTTGGGTACTTTCCAGATTGTCAATTACGTCCTTGTAGGTGTAGTATACCTTTACGATTTCGCCCAATTCTTTGTATTCTTTACTCAAAGCTGTCATAACTTTCAGGTCAGATAGAACTTCAGGCTTGGTCAACTCATCTTTCACCTCTTCGTACCTGCGATTGATCAACTCTAGTTTTTCCAGCATGGGACTTTATTTATTAATCCTGTACAAATTTATCCGTTTTTCAAAGAGAACAAACATGAACTCCCCATTCAGGTCGAGATCGACAATATCCTCTTCAGTCCTAAGGTACGGGCCAGCTTTGTGGGTAAATGTATTGTAGAAAAAAAGCAGTGAGTCATTAAAATAGGTTACCGTGCGGGCGTAAACCTTTGCCCGGTCCCATTCAAACGGTGTGGGTATTTTCAACCGATACTGGAAGGTACCAAATAGATCAAAAACAGAAATACTTTGATCTTCACAGGAGACCACAAAGATATCACTGTCCCTGTTGATGGAAATGTCACAAGGGTCGGTTACACTTCCTTCTCCGTAATCCAAACCAGAAAAGGCCCGTTCCAGGGTTCCATCTAGTGTAAATTTCCAAACTTTCAGATCTTCCTGGTTGAGTAGGAAGAGTTCGCCTGTGGGACCAACTGTAAAACCTATTGGCAGGAGATTGCTGAGGTCACTGAAGGGCAAATTGTTGAGAAGGGTCAGAAAATTTGTTTCTCTGGTTACCTTAAGATTGGTGTTCAACTGAACAATACGCCGGTTGAGTTCATCCAGAACAAATACACTTTGGCGGTTCGGAACCACAATCTTAGACGGATGATTAAATCCTTCATTCCCGATCCCTTTTCCGCCAATCGTTTGCACAGAATCATAGGCAGTATTGCTATATATTTTATGTAACCAATGGCGTGTAGGAGAGAGGAGGTAAATATTATTCTCCTGGTCGGTTTCAATAACTTTTAGCTTTTTAAAACGAATGGGAATGCTCAGTACTGGCTCTCCAAAGAATTCATGAATCGGTCGTTGGGCATTCAAGGGTAGATACAGGATCAGAAGGCAAAGGATAGCAATGCAATTCGACCCCTTCTTCAGATACACAGAGATAGGTGAAGTTACTGATCCAGTCTCCAAGGTTGATATAGTGTTTTCCCCTTTCGAGTTCAAGGTTTTTAGGTAAATGTCGGTGACCGAAGACAAAGTAGTCAATTTCAGGTTCCTTTTTCAGCATCTCACGGCAAAAGATGGTCAGGAATTCCTTTTCACCGTGATCGATCACATCCGCGTGCCCTGTTTTTTTTCGGGATCTCTTTGAGAAGTAATCTGCAAGTCTTATGCCAAAGTTGGGGTGTAACCGGTGGAACATCCATTGCATGACAGGGTTGCGAAAAACCTTTTTGAGGAACTTGTAACCGTGGTCTCCGGGGCCCAGACCATCACCATGTCCAATAAAAAAGATCCAATCTATCAACTTTCTTCGAACGGGGTTCCTGTAGATCTGGATACCGATTTCTGTAGTAAAATAATCCTTCTGCCACAGATCGTGGTTGCCGGTAAAGTAATGAATGGCGATCCCACTGTCTTGCAGTTCTGCCAGCTTCCCCAGCAGACGAACATACCCCTTGGGGACTACTTCTCGGTATTCAAACCAGAAATCGAATACGTCCCCCAATAGGTACAACTCCCGAGCGTCTCCTTTGATCGTATCCAGCCATCTGGTGAAATGCTTCTCCCTAACCATGCTTGAGGTTCGGTCTGGCGCACCCAAATGGAGGTCTGAGACGAAATAGATTTTATTCCTTTTCAGCATAATCAGACCCACCCTCAGCTTCCACAGCCGGCGGATCCGTTGTGGTTGTGTCCTTTGAATCTGCTTTGGGCAATTCGGGTGGAACAACGGGAACTTTTTGGGTTTTCTTCTCAGCAGTTTCTTTAGCAGCGATTTCATCGGGATCTGTCCAGGGACGTGCCCCGATCAATCCTTCCAGATCATCTCGAAAGATGACCTCTTTTTTCAGAAGTGTTTGAGCGACGATCTCCAACTTGTCCTTGTGCTTGATCAATAGTTGCTTGATCCTGTCGTAAGAAGTATCAATGATCTTTCTTGCCTCCTTATCGATTTCAGAGGCCATTTCCTCGGAATAAGGCTTTTTTAGGTTAAACTCACCTTGACTATCGTTAAATGAGACATTCCCAATCTTATCGTTCATACCATAAAGTGTGATCATACTGTACGCCAGCTGAGTCACACGTTCGAGGTCATTTTGTGCACCAGTTGTCACTCGTCCAAAGATCAGCTCTTCGGCAGCACGGCCACCCAGAGCGACACCCATCTGGTCCAAGAGTGCATCTGTAGAGTAGAGATATTGTTCTTTCGGGAGGTATTGCGCATATCCCAACGCAGCAAGTCCTCGGGGAATGATGGTAACTTTCACAAGCGGGCTGGCGTGTTCCAGGAACCACCCTGCGACAGCATGACCAGCCTCGTGATAAGCAATGATTTTCTTCTCAGAAGGGGCTATCAACTTGGTTTTCTTCTCAAGGCCACCTATTACACGGTCCACTGCATCCTGGAAATCATCCATCTCAACAGCATCTTTGTTCTTCCGGGCAGCGATCAAGGCAGCTTCGTTGCAGACGTTCATGATATCAGCTCCTACAAAACCAGGTGTCTGAGAAGCCAATTTGGAGGCTTCGACGTCCAAACCCAACTTAAGGCCTTTCAAGTGCACTTTGAAAATCTCTTCTCTGCTTTTCAGGTCAGGACGGTCAATGCCGATCTGACGGTCGAAACGACCAGCACGCAACAGGGCAGGGTCAAGTACGTCAGGACGATTGGTAGCTCCCATGATAATGACACCTGTGTCGGATCCAAAACCATCCATTTCAACGAGTAACTGGTTGAGCGTATTTTCCCTTTCGTCGTTTCCGCCTGTAAAGTTTGAGCGCCCACGGGTACGGCCGATGGCATCAATTTCGTCCACAAAGATGATGCAAGGCGCTTTATCTTTGGCTTGTTTGAATAGGTCACGGACCCTGGCAGCACCAACTCCAACAAACATTTCAACAAAGTCCGAACCACTCAGTGAAAAGAAAGGAACCTTTGCTTCACCCGCGACGGCTTTGGCAAGCAAAGTCTTCCCGGTACCGGGGGGGCCTACCAAAAGAACTCCTTTCGGAATATGGCCACCCAATCGGGTGAACTTTGACGGATCAATAAGAAAATCGACCACCTCCTTGACTTCTTCCTTGGCTTCATCAAGGCCCGCAACATCATCAAAGGTGACGGTCACTTTGTTCTCTTTATCGTAAAGCGATGCTTTACTTTTTCCAATGTTAAAGATTTGTCCACCAGGACCCCCGCCACCCATACGACGCATGAAAAAGACCCAGAGCGCGATCAGAATACCGATAGGAAGTAAAAACTGTAGTATGGTACCTAAATAGTCTGTTTTGGTTTGGGAGGTAGAGGGGATATTCAATTCGAAGATCTGGTTCTCAACCTTCTCGGCACCCTTTCCAGCTGTAAATGCAAGGTGAGGACCCTTCCTGGCTGCGGGTGAGGTGGAAGGGAAAGTTTTCCGGTATTTAGGATCTTCAAGTCCTTTTTGACTTAGGAATACTTCGAACTCCTTTTCATTAATGATCACAACGCTGTCGACCATACCCTCAGGGGCAAGGCGATTCAGGAACTCACTGGCTGTTGTCGGCCGGGTCCTTGATCCTGTTGGGAAAAAATAGGTCGCGAAGATAATGAACAGCAAGATCAGTGCGTAAATCCAGTATAAATTGCTGGAGCCCTTAGGTCCGCCTGATCCCCGTCCACTCTGATTGCTTTTTTTGTCTGGTTTACCTGCCATTCAGATGTGTGAAAAAAGTGTGTTCAAATTATAATTACGGCTTTTAACCAAGGATGTAAAGTTAATCCAATTGAAGTTATAACGAAACAAGCGTTCTAAAGTTTGGCCGCTGATCCCTTGGTGAAGATTCTTCACCTTTTCTCCTAAATTTGCTTCATGCTGGTTATGAAATTCGGAGGTGCCTCCGTCAAAAATGCCGAAGCTGTCCGCAATGTGTGCCGGATCATCCAGTCCTACATACCCCAGGATAAATTGCTGGTGGTCATATCTGCTATGGACAAGACGACCAATCACCTGGAGTCTTTGGCATGGCTTGCCCGGGATGCAAAAGAAGAAGATACCTGGGCCAAATTCGGGGAGATCAGGGACTTTCACTTTGAGATAGCTGGTGAATTGTTCGATTCCAGAGATGAGGTGGTCAGGGAAAAGATCGAAGACTATTTTGCTCAGATAAAAAGGGTCATAAGAGGGATCTTGCTTTTGGGTGAGTTCCCGGATAGGACCTATGACCGGATCGTTGCTTTCGGAGAACTACTGTCCACTGCCCTCGTAACAGGGTATTTGAAGAAGAAAGGACTTCATGCAGTGTGTCCCGATGCCAGAGAGATCATTAAAACCGATGGAACCCATACTCATGCTACAGTAATATGGTCTCTCACCCAAGAGAATATCACTCAAAAGATCCTTCCTCTGCTGAATGAAGACAAGGTTGTAATCACCCAAGGATTTATCGCATCGAGCCTGGAAAATAAAGTAACAACCTTGGGGCGGGAAGGCTCTGATTTTACCGGTTCTATTTTTGCTGCTTGTTTGGGAGCGGATAGTTTCACAGTTTGGAAAGATGTGAAAGGAATTCTCAGTGGAGATCCGCGTACCGAATCCAATACCACTAAATTAGATGCCTTAAGCTATGAAAGAGCAATAGAGATGACCTTCTATGGTGCTACTGTTATCCACCCCAAGACCATCAAGCCTCTCCGAAATGCCGGAATACCACTGTATGTAAAATGCTTCACGGACATTGGTGAGCCCGGTACTGTGATCGGCAAACTGGAGGAGGATGTATTCTCAAAGAGGATTTGCACAAAGGTCTGTAAGAAAAACCAGATACTACTCAGCATTACACCAAAAGACTTCTCTTTTATGGAAGGTTCACTTTTGGGCAGGGTTTTTTCCAGAGTTGCGAGAGCTGGCATCCAAGTTAACCTGATACAGACTTCAGCGATTTCACTGACTCTTTGTGCAGACAATGTGACATCTTCTATTCAAGAGTTCGAATCCCTTCTCATGGATGACTTCACAGTAAACGCTAAGGAAGGTATGGAACTGCACACCCTTATCAATTTTGGCCCTGAGGACCTGGAATTAGCAGAGGGAGCTGTCTTAAGTCAAATCGCTGGTGGAAGATTGCAGTTTATAGAAAAAGCAGGCATGAAATAGTAAATATCAGCGGCTGCACAGTCCTGATCATCAATTTAGAAATTCGGACGGTCCAGAATCTGCTTCATAATGACAGCCCGTTTTATATTTTTGGTTTTCAGCAACTTCCTCCGATTTATTGTCCTTCTTTTCTGAGCTTCTTTGGCCCGGGATTTGCTCCTGTCTTTCTCAGGATCAAAATAGTCGTGGGTATGGTGCTTGAGCGTTTTACCCTGGCTATGCCTGCGGAGATACCTATCTACCAGAGCAGTCTCGGAAAAATGACCTGATTCCGTAGTGTGGTCATGGTTCACAGGGCGACTGGCCGGTATTGGAGGAGGAGAAACAGGGTGACCGGAAGTGCCGGTACGTTGTTTATTTTCGAAAGGAATTGCAGCAAGCGGACGAGCACTCCGATTACTTTTGGTGGCATTGATGACAATGCGGATCACAATGAACAGAACAATTATGGCAGGTACAATGAATTCCATACTTCAGTATTAGGCGAGGGAAGAAAAATTCGAATACATGGGTAAAATTCTAGTGCAATAGGCGAGCAATATACTGGGCCAATCCTCCACCAATCAACGACCAGATTAGAATGGATACAGACTGGTATATGAATACCTTGCGTTTGTCACGGTAGAGTCCACAGGAAATCATGGTACCAACAGGGACAGTGAGGAACCAGGGAGTGATAAATGCAATCCCTGCCAAACCAAACCTTTGCTTGACCCAGACAACAAAACGACTAAAACGAGAAAATTTGGGCTTGATCTTCTTTCTTTTGTTTGGGAAAATATACTGGAAGAGGTTCTGAGCTGTTTGGGAAAGAAAAATGAAAAAAGCGACTCCAAGGATACCTCCTATTGCCGTATAGCAAAATGTTTCCAGGTAAGTGTAGGCATATCCTGCTGCTGCTACACCACCCATCATGTGCTTGATCGAACTGAGTCCGATGGTAGACAAGGCCTTGAGAACTTCTTCCATGTATCAGGTCAGATAATAGCTTTTTACAGGATCAACGAGCGATCTAACAGCAATTGTACCAAGATACAAATTAAAACCGATTCGTTGCCGCTTGCCCTGTGTAACCAATCTTTAGAACACAATGACAGTGGATATTGTTGTGTGAATAATCTTTTTAACTTCGGGAAAAATAAAAGCAGATGCCTTTTATCATCACTAAAAAGTTTGATTTTGAAGCAGCTCACTTCATACCTTCCTTTGAAAAGGGGCACAAGTGTCGCGAAATGCACGGCCATAGTTTTAAAGTAGAAATTAAGATCCGGGGAGAACTCAACAAGAAGTTAGGGATACTCATGGATTTTGCCGATATCAAAGCAGTAGTCAATCCATATATAGAGTACATGGACCATGCTTGCCTCAACACTTTAGGAGAAAGAGATGACATTGCATTGCTCAAAAACCCTACTTCAGAGAACATTTGTATTTGGCTTTACCAAGAGCTGGAAACCAAACTGCCAATGCTGATGAGTATTTCTGTAGCGGAAACCTGTACGAGTGGGGCGGAGTATTATCGGGATTGAATTACCATTCCTCTGATCGCTCGGGGTTGAAAATTTTTAGATAAACCCACTCAGCAAAAAATTTGATACTGAAAATATAAATAGGTGCATGGAGGTTCTCTCCTGTCGGGTTAATCTCCCGAAGCAGTCTTCGATAGCCAACCCCGCCACTCAAGCCAACCCAGGGAAGTATTTTGTATTGGCAGGAGAGAGAGGCCTCTGAGAGCAATGCTGTTTTAGGTTGACTCAGCTCAAATCCTGCTCCTTCGTAATAGCTATCTCCTATCCCCAAATGTAAGGGAATGCTTATCTCCCAACGCTTGCTCCGTAACAGGACAGGTTCAAAGAAAATGCTAACATAACGGAAATTCAGTTTTCCTATAGCTGTATACGGCCCCCCTGTGGCAGGGTCGGAAAGCAAAAATTGGTGGTAAACATCTGAAGACAGAAAATACAAGCCACCACCTACCCGAACCAAACCATCAAAATCAAGACCTACACGTATGCCAGGCATGTTGACATCCTGGCGGTTTACAAACGATCTCCTCGAATCCAGGGCAAGAGATATTTTACTTTGATTTCTCTGGAGTGCCTTAAGGATGTCTGCAGGCTTGGTAAAAATGGGCATCTTGGTCCTTGCCTGAGCTTGCATCTTCACCGGGATTAGAAGCATTATACCGATCAGACAAAAATACCATTTAGACATCGGGGTTAAAATTAGTCACAGTAGGTTCAGAAACAATGACCAAGAGGAAGTAAACAATGGCAAAGAGGAAACAAAAATTCGATTTGGAAGAGTGGCTGCGAGTTCACCTCCAAGGCGTCCAATGGCGCAAGTGGTAGAGGACTTCTCCAGTTTGCTGATCTCTTTGGATGAGGAATATAAAAATCGGCTGCTCGCTGCCAGCATTGACAAGGCCAAAAGCAAGGTATACCTTTGCCCAAGCAGTGACAGATCCCAAATGCCTTCACAATGAACCTGCTCGACAAAGAGTAAGGGTAACAGGGAATTGCAAACGGGTATAATATCAAAATGTAGATTGATCCATACTTATTCGGAAATTGATTTGAAAATTGCTGAGTTTATATTTGAGTCGAGATTATGAGTGGACTAAGTTTCAGCAAACACCTGATCAAAGATACTTTTTCAGTCCTCCAGGCTCAGGCAAGGTTGGAGGAAGTGGTGGAGCCTAGGGTCCTGTTCGTACTCGACAAAAAAAACAAATTAGTAGGATCAGTTTCTGATGGTGATATCCGGAGGCATTTAATTGAAGGTTATGCGGCCAACGACTCTGTAGAGCTTGCCATGAATAAAGATTTTCGATCACTTACTAAAGGACAGTTTGAACTGGAAGATATCGATTCACTCCGGTCAAAGAATATACATTGTGTACCCCTGTTGAATGCGGATGGCTCAATCGATGAAATCCTCCATTTGAGGGAATACGAGTCCTTGTTGCCTTTGACCGCTTTGATCATGGCTGGAGGAAAAGGAACAAGACTGGGAAGACTAACGGAATATAAGCCCAAACCACTTCTTACAATAGGGGATAAACCGATTTTAGAATACAACATTGATCGCCTGATAAAATTTGGTATTCGTCAGATCTATATTTCAGTACATTATCTGAAGGAGCAGATCATGGAATACTTTGGCGATGGGTCTTCCAAAGGGATTTCGATAAAATATATTGAGGAGACAGTACCTCTCGGAACTATCGGGGCGCTCTCGCTGGTGGAGAAGCCCCAAGGTCAAGCTATCCTTTTGATGAATGCAGATCTATTGACCAACTTGAATTTTGAAGATATGTATCGGTTTTATTTGGCCAAAAATGCTTCAGTGGCCATTGCCTCTGTGCCTTTTGAGGTGAAAATACCTTATGCCGTTTTGGAAACTGATGGAGTACATGTCCGGGGGTTTGCTGAAAAGCCAACATATACCTACTACTCGAATGCCGGTATTTACATCATAAACCCTTGTGAAATTCAAATAATACCAAAAGGAGGACAGTAT
>JBFGVE010000073.1:0-13834 GCA_041565275.1 Bacteroidia bacterium | reverse complement strand
GGTTGATCTCGATCGTTTCGGTGTCCTTATGGGGTCTGGGATAGGTGGTATCACCACTTTTGAGGAAGAAATGAAGAACTACTACACAGGCAATGGTATTCCTCGTTTCAATCCTTTCTTCATTCCCAAAATGATTATCGACATTGTTCCCGGACATATTTCTATAAAGTACGGGTTGCGCGGTCCTAATTACAGCACTGTTAGCGCTTGTGCAACCTCTTCCAACTGCATCGCGGACGCCTACATGCTTATCCAAAACGGCTTCGCTGATCTGATGATCGCTGGAGGTTCTGAAGCAGCCGTGACAGCTGGCGGTGTCGGTGGTTTCAATGCCATGAAGGCACTTTCTACGCGTAACGATGACTACCTTTCGGCCAGCCGTCCTTTTGATATCGATCGTGACGGGTTTGTTTTGGGTGAAGGAGGAGGTGCGCTTCTTCTTGAGTTGCATGAGCACGCAGTTGACCGGGGAGCAAAGATCTACGCTGAGATCGCAGGTGTAGGCCTAACCGCTGATGCGCACCACATAACTGCACCACATCCAGACGGTCTTGGAGCTAAGAATGTTATGAATCAGTGCCTTGAACGCGCAGGTCTTCAGCCGACAGATATCGATTATGTAAATGTACACGGTACCTCTACTCCACTTGGAGATATTGCAGAAACCAAAGCTATCAAAGCAATCTTTGGAGAACATGCGTCCAGGTTGAATATCAGTTCTACCAAATCGATGACAGGCCATTTGTTAGGTGCAGCCGGTGCAATCGAAGCCATCGCAACTACTTTGGCCATCAAGAATGGAATCGTTCCCCCAACCATTAATCACTTTACGGACGACCCGGAATGTGATCTCAATTATACCTTTAATAAGGCTCAGAAGCGAGACATTCGCGCTGCCATCACCAATACTTTTGGATTCGGAGGCCACAATGCCTCCCTGGCGTTGAAAAGATATGAAGTATAGAAATTGTTCCTACTGGCATGATGGATCTTTCTTTTAGTTGGAACACGTTAATTGAAATTATTTTTTGGTTTGATACGAGCGCTTTACCACCTCTACTTTGGTAAAGATCGCAAATTCATGAGACAGGTAAGGTCCATAACTGGTTTCCTGCCTCGTGGTCCCTTCTTGTATCGCTTAGCTTTGAGACACAGTTCTTTGGTGACTACCCTGAAATTCAGTCACATGGAGTGCAATGAACGTCTTGAATTCCTCGGTGATACCATCTTGGACTCGGTTGTATCCGAGTACCTGTTTAAACTGTTTCCCTCTCAGCCTGAGGGTTTTTTAACTGAGATGCGGGCAAAGATCGTCAACCGTCGGTCCCTTAATGACATCTGTAAAAAGATTAAGCTGGATTCTTTGGTTCAGTACAATACGTCGCGGAAGGGGCAGGTCAACAAGTCCATGTACGGCGATGCGCTGGAGGCTTTCATAGGAGCGGCGTACATGGACCGCGGTTACAAACGCACCCGCAAATTTGTTGTTCAAAAAATCCTTTCAGAGCATATTGACTTGACAAGGGTTGAGGACACCATCATTAATTTTAAGTCTATGCTGCTTGAGCATATACAAAAAGAAAAGATGGATTCACTCACTTACGAACTGGTAAGCGAGAGAGGTGAAGGAAACAATAAGTTTTTCCGGGTACAGGTAAAGATTGGCAACAGAGTGACCGGAATAGGAGAAGGGAACAAGAAAAAGGTGGCCGAGCAAAGCGCGTCCCGGGATGCACTTTTGCGCCTCAAGGTTCTTGTCCGCAATCGTGAAAGTGGGCTCCTTGAAGCCGCTACTACCTGATTGTTTGCGCTTTACCTTAAATATTATCCCCCATTTTGCTTGGGGGGGTGGTTTGTTTTGGGCTTTGGAAATAACTCTAGAGGAATCTCTGCACAACGAAAATGACCATACGGACACTCTCTGAAACCATGCAGGCCACACGGCCTGCATTCCAGATTCTCAGGAGTTTCAACAATATGACTCTGGCTGCTTCTGGGTCCAAAGCCAAACCGCGGTACCGTTGACAGAAAAACAGCCGTCACCGAAGCATCCATAGCAGAAGCCAAATGCATAGGCGCCGAATCATTAACATAGTTCATCAAAGCTCCTTTCATCAGAGCAGCGGACTGCAATAAACTCAATTCCCCTGCTTTTACCTCTATACGTGGATGATTTGCCCTTTGGGCAATTGCTTCACAAACCTCACGGTCAGAAGGAGCACCCAATAAACAGACTCTAAGATCCTTGTCCAGCGTTTCGATCAGTCCTACCCATTTCTTTTCTGGCCACTGCTTGGAAAACCATACTGATGTAGGTGCAAGACAGACATAAGGCTCCGCAATTTCAATTGACTTGTAGTCTTCTTCGGAGGGGTAGAGGCGCATTGATACTGTGGTCTTGCCGTTCGTCAAATGGTGGATGAGAGACAGGTTGCGTTCGACTTCATGTACGCCCTGTCCGTCTTTACTGATGACATGCGGGACCTTGTGGTGGAAGCACCAGGAAAGAGGGTTTTTGTCAAATCCACAGATGTGTTTTCCTTTTGAGAACCCGGCAATCAACCCCGAGGATAGAAAACGGTGGACATCAATGACAAGATCATATCCTTCCCGACGAACTTCCCTCAGCACTTTCAGCAGGCTTTTCCATTTCCCTTCTGCTTTATTTCGAATAATCACTTTTCGCAGAAGTGGATGACCTTCCAACAAGCTTTCATTGCCTTCGCGCAGTAAAAAGTCGATCTTTGACTCAGGCCACTGTAAATGAGCCACCTCTATCAAAGGAGTTGCCAGGATTACATCTCCCAGAAAAGCTGTTTGTATAATCAGAATCTTCTTCAACTTCGGCTCAGTTCCTGAATAGCCAACCAAGCCATCAGTCCGGTAGACAAACCCAAAACATCTTCATCAATATCGAATTTGGGGGTGTGCACTCCGTGGATGATACCCCGGGACTCATTGCGGGTACCTAACCGATAAAAATGACCTGGAACTTCTTGGGTGTACCAGGCAAAATCCTCCGCTGCCATCCAAATATCCATGTCTTCTACATTTTCTTCGCCAACATATTCTGAAATCCAACCCCGGCTACGAGTGGCTAATTCCTCATCGTTGAACAGAACGGGATATCCTTTGACAATCCGAAGATCGGCATCTCCACCCATGCTCCGAGTCGTACCCAATACAATGTCTTCAATCATTTTATGAGCTTTGTCGCGCTGGGCTTCATCCATTGTTCGGTAGGTACCTTCAAGGTGGACTTCATTTGGAATAATGTTGGTTGCCCCGGCTGCGGTGACCCTTCCAAAACTGAGAACAGACGGTACCCTTGGATCGGCCATGCGGCTAACAACAGTTTGCAGGGTACTTATGACTTGGGCCATGATAGTTATAGGGTCAACAAATGATTGCGGCTGAGCTGCATGCCCTCCTTTACCTTTGATAATCAAGTGTATTTCGTCTGAAGAGGCCATGTACATGCCCCTGCATACCCCTATCCTACCTGTGTCTAGAAAGGGTTGTACATGTTGTCCAAAGATGGCTCCTACTTTAGGATTTTGTAAAACCCCTTCTTTGATCATTACACTTGCCCCACCCGGCAACTTCTCCTCTGAAGGCTGAAAGATTAACTTGATCGTCCCATCAAATTGATCTTTGTGTTCCTGAAGCAGCTTGGCCGTTCCTAGGAGTGAGGAGGTATGAACGTCGTGACCACAAGCATGCATTTTCCCAGGATTTCTCGACCGATAAAATGTTTCGTTGCCTTCAATAATGGGAAGTGCATCCATATCAGCGCGTAAAGCGATAACCTTTCCTTCACCTTTTCCTTTGACATAGCCCACCACGCCAGTCTTAGCAACCTGATCATCGTATTCGATTCCTACCTTTTCCAAGTAGCGCTTGACCAAAGCTGAAGTTTCGTATTCTTCAAATGCCAACTCAGGATTGGCATGAATAGTTCTCCTCAGGTCTATCACCTCATCGCGTATTTCCTGAGAGCGCTGCTGTAAAGATGTTTTCAAGTCCATGGAATGAGATATATTTCGTACAAATATCGGAATTCTTTTTTCCTTACTTTTGTCCTTGAATTTTCATGGGGATCACTCACTACACCATCCTTTTTTTTGTCCTTACCTTGTTGACCGTAGCCTGTTCATCTAAAACCGACGAGTTTGATCCAGAGGGCGACGAATATAGATCCCCAGTTCGGGAAGCCTTCCAAGTTCGTTTTGTGTTTTCTGAAATGGCAGTTGTCAAAGCCACTCTTGAAGCTCCCCACGTCATTGAAGCCATTATTGGTGAGCTAAACGTCCAAATCTTCGATCGAGGTGTTAAAATGGTCTTTTTTGATGAAGATGGAGAAGAGCAAAGTACATTGACCGCAGACTCCTCTATATTTACCAACAAATTTGAACAGGCTGAATTCTGGAGAAATGTAATGATCACTAACATTGGTGGTGAAAGGATTGAAGCAAAGCGCATGCACTATGACAGAAGAGACTCTGTACCTGCTATTTGGGCTCCCTTAGAGGTTACTCCTCCACAGCCAATTTACAGAGTTCGCCACGAACTTTTGAACTCCTCAGAACTTCCACTTGCAATTTCCCGGAACTTCAACCAGAAGTTCGCAGGCAAGCCTGATTCTACCGTGATTAGATCTGTTCGTAACGATATTGACTCTTTGTCTGCAATCACCGAAAAAACAAAAGGAGACTCTATGTTGATCCGCATATTAAAAAACGCTGTAGATACAGCTTATACGAGTCCTGAACTTAATCAGGTGGTAGTGGAGACCGATAAAGAACTTCTCTACGGAGACAGCCTCTGGGCCAAGGCTGACTTCAGCCGATACCGAATATATAAAATCTCAGGTGCTGTGGAATTAGACGAGGGACTATGATTCGATATTACGAATTTCTTTATCTTGCAATTGCAGTTGGAATGGCTGGTTTTATCGCATTCAGCTATAAAGAAATGCCCATCAATGCTGTTATAGGGATGTCTTTCGGAATTGCTGTGGCTTCATTCATGTATTCTTTTCGGCGCCAGCAGCGAATTAAATTGGAAGAACTGGAGCGGAAACACATCGAAGAACTGAAAAAAGAAGCTGGAGAAGACAGTGATGTTTGATAGCTGGCACATAGTTATGTTGATCTTGATGCTAGCCTTTTCGGCCTTGTTCTCAGGTATTGAAATTGCCTTTGTCAGCACCAACAAACTAAAGATAGAACTCAAAAGTGCCCAAGGTGATAAAGTAGGAATGAGGTTGTCCTATTTTGTTAAACACACTCCCCGTATCATTACCACCATTTTAATTGGTAATAATTTAACATTGGTTCTCTACGGCATCTACTCTGCAAAGGTTCTTAATGCTACCTTTCTTTATTATGGCTTCATAAACCCAATCGATTCCCCATTCGCTGCGCTGATAATCCAGACCCTGGTTTCCACTTTGATCATTCTTTTCCTTGGTGAATACCTCCCCAAAGCCATCTTTCGTCTGAAAGCAGAGCAGGTCATGTTTAACAATCTTACAACAGGGTTCCTCCAATTTTTCTACTGGGTCTTTGGACCGTTTGTGAGCTTCATCAGTACCCTTTCCAGACTTTTTCTGATCAAAATCCTTCGGCTAAAATATGAAGAGGAGGAACTGGTATTTGGCAAAGAAGATTTGAATACCTATCTGAAGGAATCCTTCGCAGCTACAGGAGAAGATCCTAGTTTGCCGGATATTGATGCAGAACTCTTTGAAAATGCTATGGAATTCAACGAGATCAAAGTAAGGGAATTCATGGTTCCCCGCACGGAGATAACTGCTGTACCAATAGAAACTACCCTGGAGGAATTAATTGACACATTTACTGAAACTGGTCATTCTAAGATCCTGATCTACAAGGATAGTTTCGATGAGATGGTTGGATTCATCCATTCAACCAATCTTTTTCAAAATCCAGACAATCTTGAACAGGCCATCCAACCGCTCATGACAGTTCCTGAATCCATGAATGCGCACATTTTGTTTTCAGAATTCACCAAAAACAGGAGTACGATTGCCATAGTGGTAGATGAATTTGGCGGCACTTCAGGGCTGGTAACCGTAGAAGATATGGTGGAGGAGGTATTTGGTGAAATCGAAGATGAATATGATGAACCTGAAGAAGATGACCTTGTAGCAGAAAAGATTAGTGAAAATACCTGGATATTTAGTACTCGCTACGATGTAGATGATCTCAACGAAGAATGGGATTTGGAACTTCCGGAGGGAGACTACACCACTTTAGGTGGTATGATCATCCATTTTGCTGAATCAATTCCTGCCCAAGGTGAGGAGATCTTTATTGAGCCTTACACGATAACCGTCCTTGACTCTTCTGAGACGAAGGTCAACAAAGTACGGATATTCCACCATCCTGAGGATCAATAATCCACCCTTATCTCGATTTTTCTTTTGAGCCCAGCTTTTTCTCTTTCATAAAAATGAAATTTTGAAGCCCTAAGTAGACTTGCAGATTGATATTATAACGCGTATTTTCGCTGGCTAATTCGGGTAAAGCCCAAATTTTATCAATAAGTAAAGACTTATGTCTACTCTAAGTAAGATACGGAATAATATTGGCCTCGTCATTGCCTTGATCGTAATTTCACTAGCTGCATTTATCCTTACCGATTTCTTCACTGGTAAGACTAGGGGACTGGGGAGAAGTCAAAATGCAGCGGGAGAAGTTGCAGGACAAGAAATCCCAGTGACTGAGATCAATAGACGGGTAGATAATTACTCCCGGGGGCGTCAGGAGCAGGATAAAACTGCGGCTGACCAGCTTCAGCGCGACGTCTGGAGTGAAATCGTTCAGGAAATAATTAACAAAAAGGAATACAATTCTTTGGGGATGAAAATTACGGACCGTGAAGAAAGCATGCTTTACTTCGGTCCTATCGTCAATCCTTATATTTATCAATTCCCTTGGTTCCGCAACGATAGCACTGGTGTATTTAGCCCTGATATGATCCGGGCCCGCTTTCAGATGGCAGACCAGATTGATATCAACAATCCTAGAAGCGAGGCAGAATTGAATTTTAAGATCGATATGCTGAATCTTAAGAAGTTCCTGATCGCCAACCGCCTTGCTCAAAAGTGGGAAGTGCTGATCAAAGGGGGAGCATTGGTCTCTAACAATGAAATACTGCGGTCCAACATTGAGCAACAGAAGAAAGTAAACATTAGTTATCTGAGCATCCCTTATGCCTCTATCAGTGATGACCAGGTAAATGTCACAGACAACGATTATCAGGAATACTATGATGCTGTCAAAGAATCCTTTAAGAGGGGGACCGAACAAGTTGTTATCAAGTACACCCTTTTCCCAGTTAAGCCTAGTCTGGCTGACAGCAGTGAAGCAATGATGGAGATCTCTGAATACCGAGATGAATTCCTAGAAGCGGAAGATGCCCACCTCTTTGCCTATCAGAGTTCTAATGTTCCCGTTTATGATACAACCCTGAAGAGAATCTCAGAGCTTCCCGAGGCTATTCAGGGGATCAGCAATTCCGATACAGTAATTGGTCCGGTACTAGGTGACAATGGCTACGAGTTGTTGCGGGTTGTAAAAACCGCTGAAGACACCAATTCCACTGTTAAAATACGTCATATCCTTATTCAGTACAAAGGTGCAACTACACAGGATACGGTTGATGCCCGTCAAACAGCGAATCAGATCCGAAACCAGCTAGAAGCCAATCCAAGCACATTTGCCGTGGCAGCCCTCGAAAAGTCTGATGACTTTGTCACCAAATCGAAAGCTGGGGAATTGGGATGGATCGATCCATTCTCATTTGGGGATAATTTCGGAAAAGATGTTAATTCTGCACCGATCGGACGCTTCATAGTTACCCGGTCCAGTGGAGGCTATCATGTCGTTCAGGTAATGGATCGCTCTAAGCTAAAGGTTAGCTATGCCTCCCTCAGCCGTACTATTGGCATCTCCTCTGCAACTGACGATAGTGTTTCAAAACGTGCTTCTCAGTACGCCAGCCGTATCCTCTCAGGAGAAGATATGGATGGTATCCTTACCGAATTTCCTGAAGCGATCACCCAGGTATCTCCTCCATTGGTACCTTCCAGCTATGCGCTTCGTGACCTCGAAGATGGACGTCCTGTAATTGCCTGGGCTTTCAAGCAAAGTGAAGCAGGAGTTACTTCTGACGATTTGATCAAAACCGACGATGCGTTCGTCATAGGTCGTGTTCTTTCCAAAGGGGGCAACGATTATGCTCCTCTGGTTGAGGTTCGCGAACAACTGACCGCAGCTGTCAGGCAGATGGTCAAAGCACGCATAATAAAGCAAAACCTGAGTGCTCTCAGCGGTGACCTCGCCAGTATGGCAAGTGCATATGGGCCTGGAGCTACTACGGGTTCTGCCCCGGGGTTGACTTTTACCAGTAATGTAATTCCGGGACTAGGAACAGAACCCAAGGTAGTAGGTCGCGCATTTGGTATGAATCAAGGGGAGACCAGCCAAGCTATTGCCGGAAATACCGCTGTTTACGTTATAATGATTGAATCCATAACGGATGCTCCCAATCTTACGGAAAATGATATTGATATCCGCCGGCAGCCAATGGTCCAACAAAAAAAGAATACTGTATTCAACAACGCTGCGAACGGACTGCGGGATATCGCCAACATCAAAGACTACCGTTACCTGTTCCCGAACCTGTAATTCCAGAAACAGGAGATACATATCTCTCTGATATGTTCGTTGTGTCGTTTTTACAAGGGATAGCTAACCTCTTTTAGTAGTAGTTCCTCCACCTATCTTTGTAAAGGAATATTTTATTTAATACTTGCTGCGCTTTCTTTCATACAACCACCTTTTCAGTTACGGCATACTGTTCCTGGTAACCCTGATCCTGAGAGCTCCTTCATTCCATAACCAGTATTTTGGGGAAGATGAGTCATTCTATATGGTTTCAGCAGAAAAGGTGATAAATGGAGGGGCTCAATACCTAGATACCTGGGACAATAAACCACCAGTCTTAGTGTGGGTCTACAGTTTCTTTCTGAGAATCTTTGGGACCAATTCATTCCTGGCAATCCGGATCTTTACAGCCTTTTACATCTATCTCACTGCTTTATTGATCAATCGGTTTCTCGACAACAACCGATTGCTCGATCAGTTCTCTCTTCTTCCAGCCTTTTTAGTCATATTCCTCTGCTCTGTACCATGGTATTCCCAGGAACTTAATGGAGAGATCCTCATGAATCTCCCTATCGTAATCGCAGTAACACAGATTCTCCGATTGCGCGAACGTTCACACAGTAATACCAGCCACCTCTTTCTCGCAGGTCTGCTTTTGGGTATTGCCTTCATGATTAAGTACCAGGCTATACTGGTCTTTCTGGGTATGTTAGCGGTATACCTATTTACCCAGCCCGCCAAGCTTTCAGAAACCTTTTCCTACTTTTCCGGATTCCTGTTATCTGTACTTGGAATCGTCCTTGTGATCTACTTAACAGGTGCACTCGGTGCCTATTGGGACATCGGAATACTCTACAACCTTGATTATATGAGGTTAGGGTCTAACCCCGGTGAAACCGTCAACTCTCTTTTTAATCTGGGCCAGTATGCCCAACTTTGGGGAGTATTTATTCTCCTAGGAGTTGCTGGGATTGTGCACTTCCGACTCAATTATTTCAGTAAAACCATTCGACTGAGAAAGGTAGAGTCTGTAACCCTCTACTGGTTTATTGTAGGTCTGCTAACCATCATTCTGGGAGGGGAGCGCCTCTATCTACACTACTTCTATCTGCTTGTCCCTCCGCTTTCAATCTATGCTGCCAAAGCCTTGGAACTCATAACCAGGGGTTGGATACGTAATGTTGTACTCTTATCTGCCTTTGCAATTCCGATGACAACCTACGCCGTCTTTCTTCTTGCTGCTTTTCCAAAGGAATTCTCCTTTGCTGACAATTACCTGCAAGAAGAAGGATGGACTATGCAGTTTAGAAAACAATTCAATGAACCACATCCTTTGAATGCACATATTGACCGCAATAATATCCACCGCGGTATTCTCGTCCTGGCTTATGAGCCCACGATTTACACGCGGCTAAAACTGCCCTGCGCCACAAAATACACTAACTTCTCCATCGCTAATTTCAAATTCGACTTCTTTCCTGATCATGATCTTGTCAACCTGATATCCCGATCGGAAACTTGTGTGGATGTCTATCTGGAATTTGAAAAAGATATGCCTGACTACATCGTTGACCCTTTACATCTCTTCCCAATCCTAAGAACCAAAATACCCATCCTCTTTCGGGACTTCAAAGGCGTTGTTGTAGACGAAGGTGACAGGAGCTACCTTGTGTACGAAAGGTGATCCCTTCCTCTGATCAATTCATAACATCTTATTTCCTTTTTCTTTAATTTTACGTCTCTAAAAAAGAAAGCCCAATATGAAATTTGGTGTAGTAACATTTCCTGGAAGTAACTGTGATCATGATCTTATCTATGCATTGAGTGAAAACCTCGGCGAAGAAGTGGTTCAACTTTGGCACAAAGACCGTGATCTTCAGGGCTGTGACTTTATTTTCCTTCCTGGTGGATTCTCCTATGGAGATTACCTCCGTTCCGGTGCGATCGCCCGCTTCTCCCCTATCATGGATGAAGTGACCAGCCACGCCAACAAGGGAGGTTATGTCATGGGTATCTGCAACGGCTTCCAGATTCTTTGCGAAGCCGGTTTACTGGAAGGTGCACTGATACGAAATGCTTCACAGTATTTCATTTGTAAAAATGTCTATATCAAACCTGTCACGAAGAACTCTTTGTTGACAGCTGGGCTTGAGACCAGAGCATATAAAATTCCCATCGCCCACGGTGAGGGTAACTTTTATGCACCGGAACCAATACTCGAGGAGTTGGAAGAAAACGACCAAATCCTTTTTCGTTATTGCAGTGAGAAAGGAGAAGTCCTTCGTTCTTCAAATCCAAATGGAAGCCTGAACAATATTGCGGGTATCTGTAACGAAGACCGAAATATCTTCGGTATGATGCCCCACCCCGAACGAGCATCTGATAATATTCTTGGAAACATTGATGGCATATCCCTTTTTGAATCTCTGCTAAAATGATTTCCTACTTGGAAAGATTACCAATCTTCTTTTCTGAACTTATTGTTGTCAGTTTGCCTTTGTCTTCATCTACTTACTTCACAGGATATACAGGCCCAATCAACTTATGTACGTGCATTTAATGTTTCAGAAAGGATCAAGATGATAAATAGTTGGAATCACACGCCTCCCAACTGCTCTTTGAGACGTGTAACCGGTAATCGCATCAATTCAAAATTAGGTGCGTAGTCCTTGAGCATGTCGAATTTCTCTACGTACATATCAACGCTAGTCTTATTTTTCTCAACAAAGTCTCTAATCTTCCTAAAATACTCCTGGACATCAGGATGGGCTTTTTCTATGATCAGGCTATTGATCTTATTGATCTCAAATTCTTTTTCCAGTGCTATGTACGGAATCAAAAGAGTCTTCATTTTCTTTTTCTCTGGCTCTTCGAAATCAGAATCCACAAAAGCCTGGATCAAATTGAAAATACCTACTCTCTGTTCCTCATCTTCGATGAAGTTGGCCAATTCGGTCCAGAGGAGATAAGGAATATACACCCCACCACAACTTCTCATCGCTTCGCTCGCAAAAGTACGGAATACATCTAAACCCTCACCTAGAGAAGCTTCATGCATGTCTGTCAGCGTATTGATGACTTCATTTCTGTCTTCTTCTGTTTCACTATAGTACTTCTCCTCAAGTAAAGTGAGTGTATCTGTAAAACTCATATCATTCTGTTCTAATAGATTTAAAAGGAATCGAATTATCAGCAAAAATATAAAAGGTACGCTTAAGGAGGAAGTTATAACTTTCCTTTTTAATCCTTTTCACTGTGCATGAAACTCCACTAGGTAGGTTCTCGACCTGATTCGCGTTTTTTAGGCTATATTCTCATCCCTCACATTGCTGATGCACTTCCCCTATACACACCTCTATGCGCCAGATATTTACCGAATTAGTTGAATTCCCGGAATAGCATAGCGTAAGCGGCAAAGACACGAAGGAACCAAAAAAGTTCATTGTCCTCACGATTAGTGATCAAAAATAAGCAGGAATGTGATTCCAGGTGGTAATAAAGAATACCAAGAAAACCATCCCAGCCACCGGTATGCCCAACTAGATTGTAAGGCTGGATGTTGTGGAACCCAAGCCCTACCCAAGTATTATTGTCTGGTCCCCTTTCCTGGGGAGACATCATGGACAACAGGGCGGTCCGAGGTAATATTTTATCGTATGCAGGATTCCGAAAGTCTCCGATCAGGAAGTGCATGAATTTCCGCATGTCCCGCATGCTTGTTTTCACACCTCCATCTCCAGTTGGAGAAGGGCTTTCAACCTCATTGGTATGTACATTCAGGTAGGATCCATCACTGAGACGATAATATCCCCAAGCAAGTCGATCCAGCATACTATCGGGTGTCTGATAGTAATGGGAATCATCCATTTCCAAGGGTACAAAAATCTTGTTAGTGACCAGTTCAGCTAGGTTAAGTCCTATGATCTCTTCTACGATATACCCCAAAATAACATAGTTAAGATTGGAAAACTGGTACTTTCCGGGATTCTTATCCATGCTCGAATACAGTTCAAAACGGCTTTTAAAGTCCTCTCGACTCATAAATGCCCGGTAATTGAAAGTATTCTCGTAAAATTCATCTTCCGACTCCATAACCTCCTTGCCAAACTTCTCTGGAAAAAGATGCTCCATACTCTGGGAAATTCCTGAGGTATGCCGGAGAAGATCTGTAATGGTTACACTGGCGGCTTTGCGATTGCGCCCATGAATATTGAGAAACTCTGGAAAATAGTGATATACAGGATCGTCCAATTTTAATAATCCTTCATTCACGATCATTACTACCGCGATCGCGGTAAAAAGCTTAGAAATCGAACCAAGGTTGAAAATGGTGGAGTCTGACCACTCATGACGTGCCTCATTGGTTGAATATCCGAAATGAAAAGAATAATCAGTCTCACCTTTTTGCACAATATTGCATCCAAACCCAAGGAAAATGTTAAGGTTCTCCTCAATCATAAAGGTATTCATCGAGTCAGCAATGGACCCACCGGGCTGGGCGCAGGTTGTTCCTCTGACCATAAAACTGACCAGAATCAGGATGTAAACCTTTTTTGGGAAATAGTTACGCAATCTGTGTTGGTAGGAAAATATGCAGCTTCGGTGTTAATTAGCTACCTCAGCTAAGAACTTAGCCCGAACCAATTGTATTTCTTCTCTGCTGATATTCCCTCCTAATTCCTTTTCAGCAAGGTCGAGGCTATCCGTCTCAGCCTGCATAAAGTATTCGAAAATGTCATTTATCGAATCTGAGTCCACTTCGTACTTAATATAGTAGTCAAGGTTAAGTTTAGTTCCCGAATTGATAATGTGTTCGATCTGGACCATTAGCTCTTCAAAAGAGATATTTTTGAGTCGGGCGATTTCATCTAGCGGGGTCTTGCGATCAATGTGCTGGATAAAGAATAATTTGTTCATAGCCTTATTTCCAGCCCGCTTGACCACCACCATTTCCGGCCGTTCGATTTCATTCTCCTCAACGTAGGAGGCAATGAGATCTACAAAAGGCTCTGCAAACTTTTCTGCCTTTCCCCGACCTACGCCGCTTATATTAACAAATTCATCCTTTGTGATAGGGAACCGCTGGGCCATTTCCTCCAAACTTGGATCCTGAAAAATGACATAGGGAGGAATTTTCT
>JBFGVE010000072.1:0-13879 GCA_041565275.1 Bacteroidia bacterium | reverse complement strand
CACATCGCCATGAAAGACCTTGACATACGAGGGGCCGGAGACATGCTCGGAGCAGAACAGAGCGGGTTTATAAATGATATCGGATACGAACTGTACCAGCAAATATTAGAAGAAGCAGTGAGGGAATTGAAAGAAGAGGAATTCCCTGAGATGTACCAGGCTGATCAGGAAAAGGTGAAAAAGGCAGAAAAGTTGTTTGTAGAAGATACTCAAGTGGAAACGGACCTCAGTATTCTAATTCCTGAATCTTATTTGCCCAGCGTTTCGGAACGGTTGAAGTTTTACAGCAAGATTTCAGCAACCGAAAGTGAAGAGGAAATACGGCAGATCATGCGGGAGATGATCGACCGTTTTGGCCCTATCCCAAAGGAAACTCTGGGACTGTTTGATACAGTACGCATCCGCCGCATGGGAATCGGCTTGGGCTTTGAAAAAATCGTTCTAAAAGGGAAAACGGTTCGCCTGTATTTTCCCTCTGATAAAGCCAGTAGTTTTTATATTTCTCCGCTTTTTCCGATCCTGCTCTCTTGGGTACAGCACAATCCCAAGAGGGCTCAATTTAAGGAGTCTCCTAAGTACCTTTCCATAGTGGTCAAAGGAGTGGAAGGCTTGAAAGGAACATTTACTCTAATCCGTGAATTGATCGCATGGGTGACTGAATTGAAGCAGGAGCAGAAAACCCTTTCTTGATTTTTTCTATAAAGTAGCTCATCATTCCTTAATTTTGCTGAATGGTGACGCTAGACAACAAGGACGATATTTCTCATTTGCAAATTCGATGGACCCGCCTTATGGGAATCATGGAAGTAAAGTTCGGGAAGCTGCCTAGTGTAGAAGCTTTGTTGTTTCTGGTAGGGTTGCGTGAATTGGGGACAGGCCCCGATAAATTTACCAAAGAGCAAAAGGTCAACCTGATGCACATCGCTCTTTGCAGACTGCTTGCTCCGCAGGGCTATTATGAGCTTAGCCACCTTGATCAGGACGGCTGGCCGCACTGGACAGAACTCAAGCCCCTTCCCTTTATAGATATATTTTCTCAGGAAATTTTCTTGAAATCCGTCCTTGTTGATTACTTTGCTGAAATTTACGATATCTGATCAGAGATGAAACAACTCCCTTTGACATTACTTCTCTTGCTTACCTTCCCGGTAATAGCCATTGGCCAATCTGTAAAATCAAAAAAGAAGAAGGTAAAGCCAGACGTAATTTTGATTACTCAGTTCGGTGAAATGGGAATCAAACTCTATGAAGAGACACCAGAGCACCGGGCCAATTTCCTCAAACTCGCCAGTGAAGGTTTTTATGACGGAACTACCTTTCACCGTGTGATCAAGGACTTTATGATCCAGGGCGGTGATCCCTACTCAAAGGATAGCACTACCAAAGGGCAAGCTGGAACCGGCGGTCCTGGGTACACACTTTCGGCTGAGATCATCCCAGGGTTGATCCATAGCAAAGGAAAGCTGTCGGCAGCCAGGCAGGGGGACCAAGTTAATCCTGAGCGCCGCTCTTCCGGAAGCCAGTTCTACATTGTCCAGGGCAGGAGCTTTTCTGAACAAGAATTGAAGCGTGCTGAACAGCAGATCAGCATGGTGACCAAGTCAGAGTTTCATTATTCGGATGAGCAAATGGCAACCTATGAAAAACAGGGAGGGTCTCCCTGGCTGGATCAGCAATACACGATTTTTGGAGAGGTAATTTATGGGATGGATGTGATCGATATGATCGCGAACGTGGAAACATTGCCCGGGGATCGCCCCAGCAAAGATATAGCCATTAAGATGGAATGTATTGCCAAGGTAAAAAAGACAAAGAACAAGAAAGACAAGGAGAAGATGGCAAAGAAGAAAGACAAGGAGAAGATGGCAAAGAAGAAAGACGAGGAGAAGGTGGCAAAGAAGAAAGGCAAAGGGAATTAGTACTTGAATAAAGAAATTAAGCAAATGAAACTCATAAATTTCCTCTACGCGCTTCTGAGTGTTGTAATTCTATTTGGCTGTTCCAAAGCGCCCGACCGTGCAGATGTCCTAATTAGCACAGACCACGGAAATATCTACATTGATCTTTACGACGAAACCCCTGAGCACAAAGAAAACTTTCTTCGCTTGGCCAGTGAAGGTTTCTATGACGGTACCACCTTTTTCAGGATCGTGAAAGAATTTATGATCCAGGGCGGCGACCCCAACACCAAAGAGGATGGCGGCGGACGACCGGGTGCGGGTGGACCTGGCTATACGCTGGAAAAAGAAATTGTTCCGGGTCGTTACCACAAGCGAGGAGCCCTTGCCGCAGCTCGAATGCCTGACCAGATCAACCCCCAGTGGGAGTCCAGTGGCTCACAGTTTTACATAGTTCAAGGCCGCAAATGGGATCTCAATGATCTGGACCGAATCAGTACTCAAATTCCGGCCATGATCGAGTCGCATGTGCACTACGTGATGGAAGCCACTCCTAAATACAACTGGGTCAGGTCTGTAGATCTGGAAGGCCTGTCTGTTTCCAATCCCGATTCATTTGCCCTTGTGGACGGACAGATCAAGTCTGCCCTGGACAACATTCGCAGACAGTATCCTTCCTACAATATGACGCCTGAGATGCGTAAACAGTACAGTAACTACGGCGGAGCACCCATGCTGGACGGTATGTACACAGTTTTTGGTGAAGTGATTCAGGGAATGGATGTCGTTGACAAAATAGCAGCGATGCCTGTACAAGGTGAAATGGCCCTGGAGCCAGTGCGCATGGAAATTGAGGTCATCAAGTAAGAAGCCTTTTGACGCCTGCTATTTACCTTGAAAGGAACAGACGTGGGAAGCAAAACATGATACTCGATGTAGGAAATATGTTATATGGACTGCCATGCACAAAAGTCTTTGTGTTTCCTGGACTTGCCATCAAGAATGTACCTGAAGAACTACTATATAGAGATGATTTGGTCAAGATATTCTCCCTTTTAGCTATTATATTGATAGATAGATTTAAGTTAAGTTTTCAGATTTGTGGCTTGGCAATAATTGGGCTACATTTGCATGACATTCTATACAAGTTTGTTGGTTATCAAAGTGTGTAATGGCTATTCTTTGTCACTCTTTTTAGTTCAAATCAATATATGATCTGGCGTGAGTAGTCTAGCTAATGGTTCTTATTGTAGAAAAAAAGTAGTAGTAGTTTCTAAAACGGAAAGAAAATGAATATTGGATTCTATTATCAATTGTTAGCGGGATTGTCCCGCGAAAGTAGTCGTTTTATCTATCCTCGCTTTCTCAAAGAACTGGTACGCACTGGAGATTTGAGTGAGGTTAAGAATCTGGAGGAAATTCTTTCTTCCGAAATATTGGATGCTAACATCCAAAGCTCTGAAGGAGCTGAATACATGATATACATTGCCGATCATGCGCTTTTGTTCGCTTTGTATCGTGAAAATTTTACTGGTTTTGAAGAGTTGGCAAATTTAACTGAGAAGCGGCTTCACCTTCTTAAAGGATCAGAAGTCAGTTTTCCCAACGTGAACTCTTGGATGTGGTATGTGGGATATCTTCGTATTTGTACCAATCGATTGATACGCCGCATCAATATCGAGCAATTTGAGTCTGAGATTGATAATATTGAATGGTCTGAGCTGGATGAGGAATTTATCTACAGGGTTTCAGGGATCACAGGGTTCGTGTACTTGAATGAAGAGTCCCCAGAAAAATTCAAGAAATCTCGTTTTTGGCTTCAGCAAGCAGTATCCAGTTCTGAAATGAGTAAAAGCCTGAACTATTTCTTGAACTTGGCCGACTTTTATTTGAATGACGATAGCAGTGATGCTGCCCGTCAAATCGAAAGCCAGATCAAAACATTGAAGAATATTGCTAATTCTACCCGCGATCCAAATCTCGGGCGATTATTCAGTGCCGCAGCAATTGACCTTCAGGCCCGGGCCGTGACTGTACGCCATCCCGATACTGCAATTGACCCTGATCAGATTGAAGAATTCTTCCGTTCTATTCGTCAGATTGAAAAGGAAATTGACTATAGCCGTAAAGGTACACCTGCTTTTGTACGTACTTTTCTAAAGGTATCTTTCAGTAGGTTCTACATAGATTTAAGCGAGTCTGATCTTGATCGTGAGGATATTGAAGATCTGCAGGCTATGGCCCTTGATGGTATCAACGAAGCTCTTAGTATCTCCCGAAGAATGGGAGACCATTCTCTGAAAGATTATCTTCAGGTCGAGTGGCTTTCTATCGCAGGTAAAAAATCCAGTAAAGTCTCGGAAAAGGATTTTAAAGATGTGGTTGCTCATGTGCGCAAGACCTCAAATCTTCCTGCGATTGCGAGAGCTACCGGTTATTATGCTGATTACTTTTTAGCTGAGAACAAATCCCAGAAAGCTTATGATGTCCTTTTTGACCTTCTCAAACGCGGATCCAAAAGCTTGGATGTAGGAGGGTTTTACACAGTTACTTATGCAATGGATCGTATCAATCAAGTAATGAACCGTCGTATAAACGAATCTGGTGTAAGTTGGGTCACGTTTGAACTTGAAAGCTATTTTACAGTATTAACTGACATTATTGGTCAACTGGAAGATAATGCAGAGGCTGTTGGCTTCACCCTGTTCCGGGATTTCCGTCAGTGCTTTCTAGCGTTTGAACCTGTGTCGAACTATAACATAAAAGTATTCCTGCGGTTCCAGTACCAATCTATCCTTTTATTGAGATTGTCTGCATCTTTATCTCAGGATGAGGGTGCCAGAGATATTGCGGATCAGTTAATTGAAAAGCTCGAAGATGAGAACAATCCCCTGAACTTTATCAAAGCAGATTGGGAGGACTTCAAACTTGTTCCCAACAGTGTCAGGAACAAGGTATTGAATAAGTGCATCTCCATTTCCAAAGGAGACCTTCCACTGGCGGCCGAACTACTTGAGTTTTCATACCGTAACCTTCGTAGCTATATTACCTTTAAAGAAGTCAACCGTCTGGGTAATTTCTTGGATGAGCACGATACCAAGAGCCGACAATTGGAACAAGGTATACGCCTGATGTTCTTTGATCTGTACAAGAAAGGAACCATTTTCGAAGTCGTATTTGATATGCCCCGATTCCTGATCCAGTATATCAAGGATGGGTTCAGTAGTCAGGATTTGGAAGAGGCTCTTGACATCAAGGGAACCACAGCCAAGAAATATATCAAGATCATGATCGAAGTTGGCCTTATCAAGATGGAACGCTCCGTAGGACGAAAGCACTTCTACAAGATCCGTAAGGATAATATCATGAATAGGATCATCAAGGAACATCGTGTCCTTTCTACAAACGAATAGTTGTTCATTTGCCGAAGACCGCACTTCCGATCCTAACCATGGTCGCACCCCTGCGAATGGCTATTGGGTAGTCACCGGACATCCCCATGCTCAGTTCCCTGAGCTGTATTTGATGCCCTTCAAATCGCTTGAACTTATTCCTTGCTTTCTGCAATCTTCTGAACTGAGCATCGACCACTGGTTCATCCGAGGTAAACTCAGCCATCCCCATCAATCCCAATATTCGGACATGGGGATATAAGCTGATCTGTTCCAGTATCCTTTCAGCTTCTTTTTCTGTAAATCCACCCTTTTGTGCTTCACCCGAAATGTTAATTTGAAGGAGGCAATCAATCACTCGGTTATTTATTCTCGCTTGCTTATCGATCTCACTCAACAACTTTTCTGAACTCACCGAATGGATCAGATAAATGAAAGGTGCGATGTATTTGACTTTGTTCCGCTGCAAGGTCCCGATCATATGCCACTTGGCATCCGGAATCTGCTCCTGCTTTTCTACGAGTTCCTGGACCCTATTCTCTCCAAAATCAACTTGTCCGGCAGCAACGGCATCCAATATAGCGGAGACAGGTTGGTTTTTTGAGACGGCGATCAATCTCACTTCTTCCGGGTTCCTCTTAGCAAAAAGAGCTCGTGCACGGATGGACTGGAGGACCCTGTTCAGATTTTCTTGAATCATTTTAAGTATTTAGGAAATTAATGTATTTAGTAAAGTAGTCTATCCTTCAAGTGGGTTGTAAACAAAGGTAAGTGCAATCAGCAGGGAAAGACCCATCAATGAGCCCGCGATCATCAGGATACCCGCGTAATGATCTTCCTTTTCAGTGATTACTTCTCCCTTGATCTCAACTTTTTCGAGCCTTGAAATTTCCTCAAAGATGGATTCCAGACTGGATTCATCTTCCGACCTGAAAAACCTTCCGTTGGTGATATTTGCAATTTCTTGCAGGCTCTCTTCATTCAGGTCAGATGCAATGGTTTGGACGCCAAACATGGTTTGCTTCTTGTATTCTTCTTTTCCGATCCCAATGGTGTAAATTTTGATATTGTTGTCTCTGGCTAGCTCAGCAGCAGTCATTGGCTCTATTTCACCGCGGTTACTGGCACCGTCAGTCAGGAGGATCATCACCTTGGAAGGGCTTTCCTGTTTTAACATTTTATTGATGCCAACTGCAATTGCTGACCCCATAGCAGTTCCTTCTTTGGGCATGATATCAGAGTCAATGGCCTCAATATTGGTCTTTAACAAATCGTAGTCCAAGGTAAGAGGGGAATATCCGAAAGCATCTTCAGCAAACAAGACAATTCCAATTTGGTCTCCTTGGCGGCCTTTGATAAAGTCAATTGCGGTTTCTTTGGCAACCTCCAGCCTGTTGGGTTTAAAATCATCAGTTTCCATGGACCCGGAGGTATCTAGAATGAGCATGATATCGATCCCTTCGGTGAACCTGTTTTGCCGTTCATTTCGGGTGATAGGTCGCGCGAGTGCAAGGACCATGAAGAAGATGACAATCATATTGATTACATGGGGAACGACCCTGAGAAAGCTCAAATCCACTCTCGGAGGGGCCAGTTTACTGGGATCATAGCTAAGGGGAACGATGAGCCGGCGGGGTGCATACCACCAAACGTACCAAAAAAGATAGACAGGTATCAGAAGTAAAAGAATCAAATACCAGGGATCATCAAAAATATTGGCCGGGCCAAACAGTTGTCTGACTACCCAGAGGAGTCCAGTTTGGATCTTTTCAGCTATATACTCAAAGAGACTCATAGTTCTGCCTCCGTCTTTCTGCGTAGGTATTCCTGTTCCATTATCCTGCCTACTTTGGTAAAATAGCCATCGAGCTCTGATCCTTGAAGTTGAATGCCTCCGTAAGTTACATTATCGGCAGAATGGTTCAATTGGAATAAGATTGATCGGTCTTCCATCGCAACTTGCTCCATTTCATCGAGTTCTTTGGCCAATTCCTTTGTGCTCAGAGAACCTAATCCATACTTCCACTCCCGGTCGAAGTATGCTTTCCACACCTTGGCTAGCTCCAATAGGAATGTCCCTTGGTTGGGAAGGTAGCCGGGAACCTTCTGCAGTCTGCCGTAATAGCGCTTCCATTCCCGGTCGATTTTCTTCCTGCGTAGCCATTTGCGAACTGGTTTGTATAACATACCCAATAGAATGGACAGGAGAGCCACGAGCAAAAGGATTGAAAATCCCCACATGACCAAGTTGACAGGTTCACTTACCTGGGCGATGTTTTCGATCCTTTTGAAAGCCAGGGAGTCATTGTCTTCAGGCAAGATGGATATAAAGGCAAGCTCCTCTGCATTAGATAGTAAAGTAAGGGTATCGTCACCTTTTATATAGCTTACAGGTAGTTGTAAATATTGAAGAGAATCAACTTCCCAACTCCATAAATCATATAGAACAAAGTCCACAGAAATATCTCCTTTGGTCCGGGTAGGTTTTGGAGACTTGCTTTTCATTTCAAAGGGAGCAAAACCACCATTGGTGTCGGGAAAAATGACCACCATGTCGGCAGGGTGGGTGACCTCTAACTGCGCACGAAATGGTTTTCCAACCATGATCTCTTTGTCGAGAGCCTTGAGATCGGCTCTGACAGTACCGTCAGGAGCTTCACCAATTGGAAAGGATGTTTCTTGAGTCATTGCCAAACAGGGCAGGAAAAAGCACCATAGCCCTATTATGAGTGTCTTGAACATGATCTTATCCTCTTTTCTTCCTCGCATTGCGCTTTCTGAAGAATCTTTCTAACTCAGCAAAATAATCGGCATTGGTATTGATCTGGACTAAATCCATTTTTGTTTTTTTACACAGTGCCTCTAGTTTATCATGGATTTGTTCGAAACTCCGCACAATCTGTCTGTGGGCTCCAGTGTCGCCAGCATTGAGCCAAACCATTCTGCCTGTTTCAATGTCCCTCACCGGGATAGTTCCCAAACCTCTTTGCAGGACTTCATCCGGATTAAACAACCTGACCAGGATCACCTCATGACGCTGCGATAGTTGAGTCAAGGATTTTTCGTACCCTTCATCTAAAAAGTCAGAAACGATAATCACGACAGAGTGGCGGTGCAGGGTTTTCCGCACAAACTCAACGGCCGTTTTAAGGCTGGTCAACCTGCTTTTGTTTGTAATTTGCAAAAGTCCCCGAATGATGGCCAGGATATGCTTCCTTCCTTTTTTAGGTGCAAAGAAAGATTCGATTTGATCTGAAAAAGTAAGTACTCCGATCTTGTCGTTGTTCTTCATGGCACTAAATGCCAAAATAGCCGTGATTTCAGTTCCGATCTGCAATTTGTTCCCAGAACCATGACCAAAATCCTCGGAACCACTCACATCGAAAAGCACAAACATAGTTTGCTCTCTCTCCTCTCTAAATTTCTTGATATGGACTTGACCGGTTTTCGCGGTTACATTCCAGTCAATTGATCGGACGTCATCACCAAATTGGTAGAGCCGGACTTCGTCAAACTCCAGGCCCTGGCCTTTAAAAGCAGAATGATACTCACCTGCAAAAGTAGCATCCACCATGCGACGGGTCTTTATCTCTAGTTTTCTTACTTTCTTGAGGAGTTCCTTCATTTCAATTACAATCCTGTAAGCCTTATAAGGAGTGTAAAAGTCGGATATTTTCACTAAAAATAGAACCTATTTGCTATAATCCCCGACTGGCAATCCTTGACTGGCAATCCTCGCAATGCGCTGAGATCGATGAGTTCGTATATTCCTTGGAGCTACCCGGTCGCAGTCAATAGTTATTTCGAGAGGCGATGGACAAAATCGAGCCAACCCAGGACAAAATCGAGCCAACACAGCCGGAACTGTGGTACGAAAGGCCGTTCACTGAGTGGAGCAGGCGTTACCTCCGGAAAGGGAAAGACGAAGTACAGCGCACTATCAGGCAGGAAAATGTACTAAACCTTAGACAGACTTGTATTCATTGAGCAGATACTTGATCAGGTCTGTAGTGGTGACGATCCCGATGCACTTACCGTTTTCTACTACAGGCAGACTGTGAAATTCACCTTCGGCTAATATTTCTGCTACATCCCGGATAAAATCTCCCGCTTGCACGACCTTTGGGTGAGAAGTCATCACCTGTGGGACGCTCAACATATTAATGATACTGTCATCTATCCCATCCTGATTGGCGAACAACCCTCCAAAGGTCAGGCGGTTGATGTCATTGCTTGAAATAATCCCTGTAATCTGTTTTCCTTTGAGTACAGGGATATGACGAATGTGGTGCTTGCGTACAAGGGCGATCACATCGTATAAATTCGCATCCTCTTGAACAGATACAGGATTGCGGGTCATGATGGTAGATATGGGAATATTAGGATTCATAATCATTATGTTTGAAAGCAATTTAAACGGCTGAAATAGGCTCAAATCTGACAAACTTCAAAATTAAAGGTGAATTTCCTCAGCTTTTTGAAACATTCATTGATCACTTTGAAGAAATCCTCTTTACCTGTAAAGGGTAATGGTGCCATTTGCAGTAAGTTCCTGTCCATCAAACCCCCGGACGACGATTTTATAGACATAAACGCCCTCTGGCTGAGGTTTTCCGTTTACGGTACCATCCCAACCAGTGTTCTTGTCCGTAGATGCAAATAGCAGTTTGCCCCAGCGGTCGTAAATTTCCATGGAGAAACTTTCTTCAAATTCTCCAAAGGAACTGAAGATATCATTTAGTTGGTCTCCGTTTGGCGTAAAGGCACTTGGAACATAGAGTGTCGCTGGGAATTCAATACAAACTTTGTTCGACCACGACTCGGGAATACAGGCCAACTGACTCGCTACTCCTCTAATGCGGTAGCATACCCGTGGTTTGACGGCCTTTTGATCCCGATAAGTGAGTGTGACATTACTAAGGGTGACCAGAAAGGATTCGGGACTGCTTTCCACAGGAAAATCCTGAAAGATATCGTAGTTCTGTACTCCGCCGGGCCACCCCGTGTAGGGTGACCAGGCGAGAGAAGATTGATAACCTTCGCGGTTTCCATTTAGCAGAATACTGCACATTTCACCTACTGCTACGGACAATTGCCCGCAGCGGTCAAAGGCGCGTACGGTATAGCAATATTGGTAGTCATCCACCTCAGCGGTAAGATCGGTATATGAGGTGTCCGGGTAATTTGTCAGGGTGTCAATTGCGGTCATGGTGAATTCGTCGTTGCGCTGCCTATATATCACATATCCCACGCCATCAGACTCCGTGTTTGCTATCCAAGTCAGGAAAATCCCGATGTCTTCATCCAAGACAGTTACACCGCACACCTCCACCGGGGCAGGCGGGTTATCAGTATGGTTGACCTGAACTGAATCGAAGACGATGTTGGATGAATTACAATCGAAGGTATCTGTAGCAGTGATCCTGATCCTAAAACTTTGACCCGCCAAGTCACAGGGAACCGTCCAGCAGAGATCAGCCTGGATCAACGAATCACTCTGGAAATTGACCAGAATGTCAGGGCTGCTACCATTAAAAAGACTACCGTCTGAAAGCAAAACTTCCGTTTCAAAACTTAGATAAGTAGGGGTGGCCGTATCTTCCACCACAAATGGGAAGCAGAAAGACTCATCCTCACTGAGGTCTATAGTGTAGTTGTCCGGAAAGTTGGGTCCCAGGTCATGGCTGATCAAAGGAAGAGGATTGACAGGCTCGATCACGCGCACATAAACTGTATCGTAGGTAGTATTGGTGACGAGGCATTGGTTTTCTTGGATACCTTCGACAATGAACCTGAACAATAGGTCATTGTTGATACAACGGGGCGTCCAGCAAATTTGTCCGGAGAGGGTATCCCCACTTTGAACAGAATAGTATACAGGTTGTTCGCCACCTGCCTGAACACCACTTAAATCCTCGATAGTGAGGTTGAAGCTCAATCCTTGGCTCGCCAACAATGAGGTATCTATCACTTCGAACAGGAAGCAGAACTCTTCATGTACAGGAGCAATAATGGTGTCACCGTTGAGCGGGTTTGAGGTTATATCGGTAGTTGTTGTCGGGGCGGGGTTCAAAGGGTTCAGGACCCTGAGATAAACCGTGTCTGAGGAAAAATTATCGGGAGGGCATTGGAACAGGTCTATACCATTGGTGACGAACATATATGTCTGTCCAAAATTACAGTATGTTTCCCAGCAAACTGTCCCGTAAAGGGTGTCACCGCTGATATAAGTAGTGACGTTTTGGACTTGTCCGAGTACGGTACCATTGGTATCCATCAGAATGTTTTCATAGGCCAGATTGCCGCCACCCAGTGTATCCACGATGTGGAAATCAAAACAGAAATCTTCTTGTACATTGAGGACAATAGTATCGCCGTTGGTGGTTGGGATCCCGCTGAGGTCGGTAGTGGTCACCGGAGGAGCTGCCGGAGGAGGGACAACAAGGACCCAAATTGTGTCAAAGACTATATTGTAGTTGGGGCAATCATTGACGTCCCGGGCGGAAATGATCATCTCCACCACCTCACCCACATAGTCGCAAGCTGGCGACCAGCATATCTGGCCAAGGACGGGTGGGGTACTGCCACTGGTCGTGATAGTAGCATAAGGAGGAGGAAATCCACCGTTACCCCCAAAACTTACGCTGAGAGGAGTCACCTGAATGGAAGAAGGCAGAAGGCTGTCCTCAACAGTAAAAGTATAGCAAAAAGGCTGCCCGGCCGGAGCAAGAATGGTGTCTGTACCTATTGTATTCAAGCTCCCAAGCTGGTGGTCTATTACAGGAGGAGTGCCTTGAGGCAAGCAATTGATGACATGGAACTGGAAGTCCCGTTTGTTTTCACTCAATAGCCGACCATTTCTGTACTCTTTTACTGAGACTGCCAAAACGTAGACACCCTGGCTGGCTGGATATACAGTCAGATACCCGGTACTCGGACTGATCGAAATGGAACTGTTAGGCCCAAAGGGATTCAAATAACTGTAACCGAAAGAATAAACAACATTTGCATAGGGTGGAGGGCCCATGGGATTGAACGTGGGGTCCACAACGGGACTGGGCTGGTTCAACCCACAGTTATTTGACCCCGAGTTATTGCCCGCACCATTGCCCAATAAGTCAAGGCCGCTGTAGGGGTTGGTTATTTCATATGCCAGGGAATCCCCGTCAGGATCAGTCGCGGAATAGTCGAAAAAGTAGGTTTCGCCAGCACAGAGAAAAATAGAAGGCTGCTTGTTGAAAGAGGGCATGGAATTGCAGGGTGCGCTTTCAGGTCCGGGAACGTGGGCGAGAAAGGTTACACCTTCACATTCGGGTGCAGCTAGGTTGGTTATAATATTGTTCCTGCAGCAGCGTGCCCAGGCGATATCGTATCCACCGAATCGGGGAGGCAAGAGAACATTGATCTCATAGATACCTTCTTCCACACATATAGGCGGGGCAACTCCTACACAAGCATCAATGTTCTCAAGCGGGATCACAGGAGTCATCGGTGGAATTGGAACCGAAATATTATAAATTGTAGAACCAGAATTAGCACCGAACACAAACAGCTCCACGGGATCGTCAAACGGAGCTTGCCCGCCATAACAATCACGGTATAATTTTAGCGTAATGTGGTAGAGATTATTTCCCAAACATTCATAGGTCAATTCTGCGCCGGCAATGTGAGTTGCCTTTGCTACTGGCATGGCTCCGAACAAAAGCAAACCTATCCATAGAATTATCCTCATTCCCTTCATAATATCAATATTCTCAAGGGTAGATCAATGGTTCGAGCCTTTTGAACTCCTGAACGACCAATTGTCCCTTTTTTCCTTTTTTATCTGAATAAGTGATGATCAGGCCCTTTTGGAATCCATCGGGCAACTCGAAAGTGGTTTTTTGCTCTCCTTGTTTGCTTCCAGCATCATCCCGGCTTTCTCGGTGTCGGTTCTGAACGGACATTTCTATCCTGAAAAGACCTGTTTCTGGTGGGATTTGTTTCATGATCCGGCCGGAAGAATCCGCGAAGATCCGATAATCAGCCATAACCCCTTTTTCTCTGTCACCTAACCAAACGGAATTGATAGAAACCTCAGAATTACCTGTCTTACTGATGGCTACAATATATTTGGAACCTCCACCTGATCCTGCTGCTCCGCCTACCCATTCCTGAACAGTAGCAGATCTTAAAGTCAGCTGGACCGAACAACTACTTGATAAGATTGAAAAGGCGACGATTAAAAAAGAGTTTAGCTTCATTGGTTAACTTTACTACATCTAAAAGGTCAAACTCCCTCAATTTTTTTATCGAACTGAGAAATCAGCCTCTGTCGAAGCTAAACTTACTAAATTTAGAGCATTATTAGAGGTTATTAACTCGTAGTGTGAATTTAAAATTAGGTGAATGCATGCTTTATAATGGTTGATAGGTCTCAAAAGGCAGAACTTGCAAGGCCCTCAAAATCGGCAAGAGTGGCTACTATGCTTGGCGCAAGCGGCCCGAATCGGCGCGTTCGCTGGAGAACAAGAAGATCACCACCCTGATCAGGGAGGTGTTCGACCAGAGCAAGGGCAGCTACGGCAGTCCGCGGGTGACCAAGGCACT
>JBFGVE010000071.1:0-13914 GCA_041565275.1 Bacteroidia bacterium | reverse complement strand
GAGAAAGAATTCATTTATGTTTATGTCATGGTGCTAAATCCGACCACTAGAAGTTTGACTCCACTGGTATTTGGCAAATGTTCTCGTGAAGAGTTAGAGCATTATTTCCTGAATACCTGGGAGTTGTATGAAACACTTTTACGTACAATTAGAAAGGACAGCTATTATTACAAAGCACCAGATCATCTCAGACACCCTTTGATTTTTTATCTTGGACACACCGCTTGCTTTTACATCAACAAGCTTAAGGCCTCAGGGGCACTTACCGAAGGACTTAACAGCCGCTTTGAGAAATTGCTTGCAGTAGGTGTTGATCCAGAGAGCAACAATGAACTGGAAACCAATATTATATGGCCTGACGTAGAAGATGTGTGGGCCTACCGGGAAGCTGTAAAGAAAGTAGTACTCAACTTCATCAACAACACTCCCTTGCTCAACCATGCGGATATGAATAATCCAATATGGGCCTTACACATGGCCATGGAGCACGAAAGGATTCATTTTGAGACCTCTTCCGTTCTTATCCGGCAATACCCTTTAGGGTATTTGAAAAGGCCTTCCGGTTGGAAATATGCTCCAGCCTTAAATCCGCAGATACCAGAATTTCAAATGGTTTCCTTTGAAGGTGGAACGGTTCAAATTGGAAAACCAATCGACTTTCCAACTTATGGCTGGGACAGTGAATACGGTCAAAAAGAAGTACAAGTAGATCCATTTGAAATAGGAAATCTGATGGTTTCTAACGGTGATTTCCTTGAGTTTGTAACAAATAATGGGTATTCAAACCGCCAGTATTGGAGTGCAGAAGGCTGGGAATGGCTTTCCAGTCAAAAAATGAAGCATCCCAAATTCTGGAAACTGAATAGAGACGGAACCTACAGATACCGAGCGATATTTGATATGTTGGATTTGCCTCTGGATTGGCCGGTAGAGGTAACTGGATATGAAGCAGAAGCCTATCTTAGTTGGAAAGGCAACGGTTTCCGGCTCATGACAGAGGCTGAGTGGAAGTTCGCAACCCAAAAAGCCCCTGAGAAAACCGGGGATTCTATGTTCTGCACCTCCCATAACCTGGCTCTTACTTTTGGCTCACCCAGCCCGGTAGGTCTGATGAAGTTCAGTTGTACTCTTAATGGAGTCTATGACCTTTACGGAAATGTATGGGATTGGCTGTCTGACGATTTTTATCCTTTGCCTGGCTATAAAATTCACCCTTGGTACAAGGATTTCTCGCACCCTTTTATGGATGAACAGCACGGTATGCTGGCAGGTGGGTCCTGGGCTACCTCAGGGACCAGCGCATCCAAATATTATCGGCAATGGTTCCGTCGCGGTTTTTTCCAACATTCCGGATTTCGAATGGCTAGATCCTTGTGAATTCCATATCAGATCCACCTAATATATCTCGGAAGGAAGATCGTGTCCCGAAACTTGGCCTAGATTAACCTGAAACTTGACGATCTGATTAAGTTATAAAACCCGAAGACCTCTATGATCCGGAAGCTGGTTCCCAAAGAATCCTGTTTGATTGGACTTTTTCTTATGTCTGGATTATATATTCAGGCTCAAGAGGTTGTTGTTAAAATTAATCCTCTCAGCCTCTTGGTAGTGACGGCAAACATTCAGGGTGAATACGTGATTAACAACAAAACCTCTGTTCAATTAGGTATTTTGGTAGGCAAGGTAGGCTTATCCATTGGAAACACAGGATTATCCCAAGAGATTGGCTATACTTGGCTCGGCCTCACCCCTGAAATTCGATATTACTACCAAAAAATGCAGCGAGAGGCCCCTAATGGACTTTATCTGGCTACTTATATGAGATACAAGTTAACCAAGCGCAGTTTTCTCGCATCTGTGTACGATCCAGGCCGAAAATTATATACTTCTGGCACGGTTACCAGAACCCATCACCTGTTTGGAGGAGGTGTTCTTCTGGGCTACCAATGGCTATTTTGTGATTCCTTTTATCTTGATCTCTTTTTCGGTCCCCAATACCTTTCAGGGCCATCTACCTACCTCATCGAATGTGAATCCTGTAGTGGGAATGAGTCTCTGGTAGAAGAACCGAAAGGGGTACCTCTCAGGGGGGCTGGTATCAGGTTAGGGGTTACGATCGGGATCACCATCTGAAATCGCAAGGTAAATAGACAATGAGTGAAAGTTCAGGAAGCAGGGAGCACTTTTCCGCTGCATTCTCCAAATCCGATTCGAACACCATCTTTCTCACAGTATCCCTTCATGATTATAGTATCTCCATCTAGGATAAACTTTCGTTCAGTTCCATCTGGCATCCGAATGGGCTTTGTTCCTTTCCAGGAAATCTCCAACATTGACCCATAAGAATCAGGGGTAGGTCCGCTAATTGTACCGGAAGCACACAAATCACCGGTTCGCATATTGCATCCGTTCACAGTATGGTGAGCGAGTTGCTGGCGCATACTCCAGTACATATACTTGAAATTGGATGAGCTTACCTTGTGGGGAGCCTGTCCCTCAGGCTGGATAAAGACTTCCAGATGAATATCGTAGTTCTGGTCGCCGTCTGAATTAAGATAATCCAGAGGTTTTGGATCTTGGTAAGGACCAGTATGACGGAAAGGCTCTAAAGCGTCCAGTGTGACCAACCAGGGCGAAATTGTCGAAGCAAAGTTCTTCCCCAGAAAAGGCCCGAGGGGTACATATTCCCATTTTTGAATATCTCTTGCAGACCAATCGTTGAACAACAGTACTCCACCAATATGGTCCTCAGCTTTGACAGCTGAAATCGACTCACCTAGTTCATTACCTACTCCTACCACAAACCCTAGCTCGAGCTCAAAGTCGAGAAGGCGAGAAGGTCCAAATATAGGATCTTGTCCATCTGCTTTGGTTTGGCCTTTGGGTCGGCGAATGGGAGTGCCAGAAAGAACTATGGAGGATGCTCGGCCATGATAACCAACTGGTAAATATTTCCAATTTGGTAACAGAGCATTACTGGGATCACGGAACATTGTTCCGACATTGGTAGCATGCTCAATACTTGAATAAAAATCAGTATAATCCCCAATCTGAACAGGCATATCCATCGTCACTTCAGATTGTGTCACCAATACCTGCTTCCGTAAATCCGCATTATCTCTCAGCAAAGGATTCCCAACTTCCAGCAGGTCAGAGACTGCTTCCCTCAATGCACATACTTTCCCTCGTCCCAAGGCAAGAATTGGATTCAGGACACCCTTTTCGAATAGATTAAGGGCTATTCCTGCATTATTCAAAAAATCAGATCCACGGCTAAGTGTGGTGATGTCCAGAATTGAATCACCAATTGCGACTCCGATATGCTTTTTATTGTCCCTGTGGTGAAAAACCCCCAAAGGAAGATTTTGAATAGGGAAATCACTGCCATCTGGAACCGGAACCCAGCTTTTCAGTTTAGGGTTGTTAGCTTTATTCATTGATCTTTAGTTAATTATCTTTATTATTATAATTCTCCTTAAGTTGAGCACTTAGCTCGTCAAGTCTTTGTTTTTCTTCCTGGATAAGGTTGTCGTATCCCTTTTTGGCTACCCGGTCTAGCAGTTCATCCATTTCTTCCCGGGGAGTCTGAACATTCGATCGCGTATTGGTTGGTTGCTGAGTTCTTGGATTTATTGCATTTTTCTGGGAACCACGACTATAACCAAAGTTAATATTTCCTTTCAATAATTGGGTGAGGGCCTCGGGTCGTGCAATCATAAAATACAAAAATATGGCGGAGGGGATGAGTAAAAGCAAAACGATCCACCAATTTGCCTGTAGAAAGGATGGAACCAAAATAACCGCCACCAACATTCCAAGGATTGCACCACCCAAATGCCCTTCATGGCCAATATTCATGTGTCCGGTTCGCATACCAAAAAGAGAGTATCCCACGAATAGAATCGCAAAAAGCCAAGCAGGACAGGGAATTAGGAAGAATAGGAGGAATTGGGCATCAGGGATAAAATAGACAAATGCGAAAATAATCCCGGCAATTGCACCAGAAGCACCAACTGCGGAATAATTTGGACTATTTTTCTTTGTGACCAGTGCAAGCACGTTCCCTCCTACCATGCTAATGAAATAGGCAAAGAGATAAGCCAACCCACCCGCAAAAGATCCAAGGATCATAGCGAACACGGAATAAACAGCAGGACCACAAAAGTAAAGTGAAAGCAAATTTACGAACAGGTGACTTAAGTTGACATGTAGAAACCCTGAAGTAAGGATGCGGTAGTATTCCTTCCGATAAAGAATAGCACCAACGTTAAATTTATACTTATCGAGGATTCCAGGTGTTTGAAAAGCGTAAATGGAAAATACCAAATTCGCAATTAGAAGCAGCAAGGTTATATTGTCAGTTCTCATGATTTTTTATCAACCAATTGAGCAAATTTATCGTTTTCCAGCGTGAAAATTCAATTTGTGCAAAGAGAGGGAACAAAAAATTAATGATTTCGAGTAAGTTTGCTCCCCATTGTTGAAACAAATACGGTAATAGTTATGCCAGAGTGGTTCCAGACACGTGTAAAATACCTTAAACACATGCCCAATGGGCTGATTCAGAGAGTATCTGAACAATATCTCGTCAATGCTATGAGCTTTACAGAAGCTGAAGCTAGGGTATTGACAGAAGTGCAAAGTGGTCAGCGTGAGGTGACACTAGCTGCCATTTCAAAAAGTAATGTTACCGAAGTGGTATTCTATGGCGATACAGAAAGATGGCATAAATGCAAGGTGACTTATGTTGTAACCGATGAGGATGCAGAAAAAGAGAAAAAGGTAACGACTTATCTCATGGTCAATGCTGAAGATGTCAAGGAAGCTTATGATCGGGTACAGGATCACCTTAAGGACATGTTAGTTCCTTTTCAGGTCCCAAAAATTGAAGAAAGTCCTATTGTAGAGATATATGGATTCCAAGCTGGGTTCAGAGCGGGACTGAGAAAGGCTACGCCAAGTGATAATACCGAAACAGAAGGTACTATCCCTGAACGTCTGGAAACGGAAACAGCAGAATTTGGGACAGTAGGACTGATTGTAGAAACAGCCAAAGACGAAAGCAAAACTGATGACTTCAAGGCCAAGATAGAAGAGGGTTCAGAAGAGTAAGTCGATTCTGCACATGATTCAGGTATTACATAGTTCTAGTTTCTAGAGAAAAATAGGGACTAACTTTTCTTGAGGTTGGCCCGTCCTGCTACAGAGCAAATTGGGCATTTGGTTGGATCATGGCTCCGTGCTTTGCAATATTCCCGGCCAAAGAAAATAATCTGAAGGTGAAGCTTGTTCCAGTTCTCTTCTGGAAATAGCCGTTTGAGGTCTTTCTCAGTCTGTATAACATTTTTTCCATTGGTCAATCCCCAGCGCCAAGCAAGACGATGGATATGAGTATCAACGGGAAAAGCTGGAACTCCAAATGCTTGACTCATGACTACTGAGGCCGTTTTATGACCCACTCCCGGCAATCGTTCCAAAGCCGTGAAATCGGCTGGCACATCACCACCATGCTCATTTATCAAAATGTGAGACAATTCTGAGATCGCTTTTGATTTGCGAGGAGAAAGTCCACAGGGACGAATGATTCTCTTGATGTCTTCAACGGGAACTTGGGACATATCAAGGGGATTGTCAGCGATATCAAACAAAGCTGGCGTAATCTGATTAACCCTACTATCTGTACACTGAGCCGACAACAAAACCGCAATCAACAAGGTATAAGCATCATGGTGATCCAGCGGGATTGGAGTCTCGGGATAAAGCCGTGTGAGGGTCTCTTGGATAAACTGAACTTTTTCCATCTTCTTCATGGCCACAAATTAGGGTTAAATGAAAAAACAATTTATGCCTATCAATACTTTTAACTTGTCAATGCATTGTACAGGTAGTATTTTGCGTTGATTTAATCCAAAGAAAATCTTAACCTATACAATGAAGCTTCACGAATATCAAGCTAAAGAAATTATTGCGAAATTCGGTGTGCCAATTCAGCACGGAAAAGTTGCCTATTCTGCTGAAGAAGCGGTTGAAGCCGCTAGAAAACTTTATGACAGCCCAACTGATGGGTATTATGTACTCAAAGCTCAAATTCATGCGGGCGGACGTGGAAAAGGAGGCGGTGTTAAAATTGCTAAGTCTTTGGAGGAAGTAAAGGAATTAGCAAGCAAAATGATCGGTATGACCCTGATTACTCACCAGACTGGTCCCGAAGGGAAATTGGTCAGGCGCTTGTTGGTGGCTGAAGATACCTTCTACCCCAACGAAGCTGGTATAGTTGACATCAAAGAATACTATTTCTCAATCACCTTGGACCGGATTACCGGCAAATTGATCATAATGGCTTCATCAGAAGGAGGAATGGACATTGAGGAAGTTGCCGAAAAGCATCCAGAAAAGATTGTTCGTGAATATATAGACCCTGCTGTAGGCCTACAAGCTTTTCAGGCTCGAAAAATCGCTTTTGAAATGGGCTTTTCCGGAATGGCTTTTAAAAATGCCATTAGGTTCATTCATAATATCTACGGCGCTTATGTGGCTTGTGATTGCTCTATGGTAGAAATCAATCCAATGCTTAAAACTTCCGACGATAAGATTATCGCAGTCGACTGCAAAATGGATATTGATGATAATGCCCTTTACCGTCAGAGAGACCTCGCAAAATTGCGTGATCTAGACGAAGAGGATCCATTGGATGTCGAAGCTTCCAAGCACGACCTCAACTATGTAAATCTTGACGGAAACGTTGGTTGTATGGTAAATGGTGCAGGATTGGCAATGGCGACAATGGATATAATTAAGCTTAGCGGGGGTGAGCCAGCCAACTTTCTCGATGTAGGTGGTGGAGCCAATGCACAGCGAGTTGAGGCTGCTTTTCGCCTTATTTTGAAAGATAAAAGGGTTGAGGCTATTCTTGTCAATATATTCGGTGGAATTGTCCGATGCGACAGGGTCGCCAAGGGTATTGTAGAAGCATACAAAAACATCGGTGATATACGTGTTCCCATCATTGTGCGCCTTCAAGGTACCAATGCAGAGGAAGCCGCAGAGATCATCAACACCTCAGGCTTAAAAGTAACCTCTGCTATTACACTTGCAGAAGCTGCAAACCGGGTTAAAGAAGCCGTTTCATCCTGATGAAACGGCTTCTTCGATTATTCAGTAATTAGCAGTTTTAAGAAGGTCGCTTCACAGCAGAGAACTTCAGGCCCAAGTGAATAGTGGGATTCACGGTGGCTTCAGTGTCGCTCATGAAGCGAAGACCATAATCGCGACGATCAAAGGATATAAACGCGATCGCGTCAAGACCGTCCCCCAATTTGATAGAAGCTGGGAAAGAAATTTCATGTTCTTCACCTTTAATATTCAACACCGCCATAATGTTATGGGTAGGCGAAGCCACAAAATATTCTCCGAGTTGTTCAGGTACACCCTCGGGAATGGTTTCAACAGTACCACTATAAGCTTCGCTACCGACAATGGTAACAGTTATGCTCGGAAACTCTGCAATGTTAAAAAAATCTTCACTGCTAAGGTGGCCAGTAAGTTTACCTTTGGTTTCTTCATCCAGTCCTTCATCCATAACTTTTATTGAAGACAGATCTATATTTGCTCTTCCACCTGTGATTGAACCATCTACAACTTCTATACTGCCAGAAGATAGATTAAGAGAACCAATGTGGGTGCCTTCTTCTTTAGAGGCAGTCCACCTAATCGCTGCTCCGTCCGTGGCTACGTGAAACGTATCTACAGTTGCAGCTACCTCATCTTCAACAACTTCAGTTTCAGTTGTGGCATCATCGCCACCTGATCCTCCCTTATCATCACAGGAGGCAATGAACAGCCCTGTTACCAGGGCAAGGACGAAAAGTTTAATGTCATTCATTTTCATAATTCAGATTGCTTTTTAGTAAGTATTAGAAATAATATGCCCACAATAGGCAAAATACCGTAAATAAGTGTTACAATTGATGTTGTTAGAGTTACGACCAAGAAAATAGACATAACAAATGCGGCAATGTACAAACCAACCGTTTGAATACGCTTAATATATTGCCTGCTCAAAGCGGCTGGTAAAACAACAATAGCTGCTATGATCTGATACCACATAAACTCCCTGGGGGTTTGATCGATAAGGTAGGTGATGGAAGGGAATAGCAGTACAAAAAGAGCCGAAACCAACAAGCTACCCACAATACCTAAATTAATATTCCTAGGAAGAGGGATGAAGAGGGCAGTAAAAATCAAAATAAATCCTGAAACCATGAGGGTGCCTTGGAACAAATACCAAGCTGGCTGGTGGTCAAACATCCAATACTTGACTTTCCACCCCCTACTGGACCATTCAATCGGTACTTTTAATTTCTCTACGTTGAAAACATATTCGAGGAGCAACTCGACAAAATCATTAACGACCAGAATTACCAGTAGGGTTCCTGTGATCAGTTGAATGAGTGGATACAGTTTTCTCAAAGTCACAGATCTATCTTTCATAGGATCAAGTGTCGAAGCGTGTAATTTAGGAGATTGTTCTGTAAAACCATATTTTTTATTCGACTGAACCGCCAAATCTCTATTCTTATTTTCCTCTTCAACTTCAGTTCTCCAAGGTGGGAAATACATTTTCTACATCAATTACAAAACCTAACTCTGATCAGCTTTTAACCTGTCAGTAGTCATTCGAGAAAATCTCCAATCAAACTATCTTTCAGCTAAATAAATCTCACATTGATCAAATCCACCAATTATGTTTTCAATTGAGGATCTGCAGCTGGTCAAGAGCCGCAAGCAATTGCTGGATCTGGCTGCTGAAAAGAACATTGACATCAGAAAGGCAATGCGAAGGCTCCGTTATGAGCAGGAGTTAAGCCTCTTGCAGGCTGAGTTGGTTAATCTTCAACGCTGGATTGCTGTCAGAAAGATGCGAGTTGCAGTTTTGTTCGAAGGCAGAGATGCTGCCGGCAAAGGAGGAAGTATTAAACGGTTTACCGAACATCTTAATCCAAGGTCCATGCGGGTGGTCGCCCTTTCCAAACCCACCGTTGTAGAGCAAGGCCAGTGGTATTTCAGAAGATACATAAAAGAGTTACCCAACCCCGGAGAAATAGTCTTTTTTGACCGAAGTTGGTACAACCGCGCTGTAGTAGAGCCAGTAATGGAGTTCTGCAGTGAACAACAATACAAAAAGTATATGGTTCAGGTACCTGAATTCGAACACATGCTTTATGAAGACGGTATTACCCTGATCAAATTCTGGTTTTCTATTTCCAAAGAAGAGCAAAAGAAACGGTTCAATTCCCGCATCAACAACCCTCTTAAAGCCTGGAAATTTAGCCCGGTAGATATGGAGGGACAGAAACTATGGGATAAATACACTTCTTACAAAAATCAGATGTTTTCCAAGACCCACACTCCCTTTAGCCCTTGGGTGATTGTCAAAACCAACAGTAAAAAGACAGCTAGGCTGGAAAGCATCCGACATGTGCTCTCTTGCTTTGAATATACTGGTAAAAGCCGTTCTAGGACGACACTCTTACCCGACCCTAACATAATCCAGCGCTATTACCGACACATGGAGCAAATCGACATTTAAAGAATCATGACAAAGACTTACAAAACCAAAATGCTTGATCTAACGGAAGAAGACCTTGACTTGCTCAACACACCAATAGGCATCAAGTATCTTTTGGCTGACGAAACATTGAATCTAGAAAAGGCACTGCGCATGGTTCGCTATGAGTCGAATTTGAGGGAATTACAGGCCGAGCTAGTCAAATTACAGCATTGGACCATCAACAATGGCAAGAAAATCGTAATCTTATTCGAAGGAAGAGATGCCGCAGGAAAAGGGGGGGCGATCCGACGGATTTCAGCCCACATAAATCCCAGGCATTATCGGATTGTGGCTCTTCCCAAGCCCACCAGTGAAGAACAAGGCCAATGGTATTTTCAACGCTATGTCAATAAGCTTCCAAAGCCTGGGGAAATAGTCTTTTTCGACCGAAGTTGGTACAACCGAGCAGTAGTTGAGCCGGTCAATGGCTTTTGTACTCAGTTGCAATATGAGACCTTCATGGGACAGGTTAATGATTTCGAACGCATGATCCTTGAATCTGATACCTTTCTGATCAAATTCTATTTCTCAATCGACAAAGCCGAGCAGGCACGTCGATTCAAAGAAATTCGAAATAGTCCCCTAAAGAAATGGAAAATTACCCCAGTAGACGAAAGAGCGCAGAAATTATGGGATAATTACACATTCTATAAACAAAAGATGTTTAGATATTCAAATCTAAAATCTTCTCCTTGGGTCATCATAAATGCCAATCAAAAAACTAAAGCCAGGATAGAAGCATTACAGTATATTTTAGCCCATATTCCTTACTCAGATGAAGCTACAAATGGCCTTAAACCCAAAAAATGAAATAATTGGCAAAAAAATCTTATTTTTGCTGTTGACGAAAATAATGAACCTCGTTAGGCCGCCTACGTGGGGTGGTCAATTTATCAACAACATAAGTATCCTGAATGGGAAGATCGAACGAAACTTTTAGCAAAAGAGACAGAGAAAAAAAGAAGCAGAAAAAACGGGAAGAAAAAGCCCGTAAAGCCCTTGAAAGAAGGACAGAAGCAGCAGGAAAAACTTTTGATGACATGATTGCTTACGTTGATGAGGACGGCAATCTCACTGATACCCCTCCAGATCCTACTAAGAAGAAAAAGGTTTTTAAAGCAGAAAATATCGAGATCAGCATACCTCGTCAAGAGCACGTAGAACTCGCCCCAATTCGCAATGGCAGGGTAATGTTTTTTAATCACGACAAGGGATTCGGATTTATCAAAGACCTTGAAACAGAAGCAGAACACTTTGTTCACGTCAAGGGATTGATCGACGAAATTGAGGAAGGCCATATGGTGATCTTTGAGCTTGAGCAAGGCATGAAAGGGCTCAACGCAGTTCGAGTCAAACGTCAATAGAGTACCGGTTAATTGAGTAATCCTTCAACGGAATTGTTGGTGGGTACCTCAGTTCGAGAGATAGCCCATTTTTTGTAGTCATTGCTCTTTCCAGCTAACTTTTTGATAGCCAGACAAATGTTGCTCTTGGGTATGTTTGCCGACTTGGTTTTTTCACCTTAACCCTTCATCTTCCGGCTTCACGGAACTCAAACGCTCTTTTTATTATCTCGATAAATTTAATCCGAGGCAAAGATACCTCCTTTTCAACAGCCCGGAATATCGTAAAAGGATATCGTAGATTCGTATTGTGAAATTCGAACAATACAATATCGCTGTCGAAATTAAGCGAAGCTTGAACGAGTTGGGCTTCACGAGACCAACCGACATTCAATTTAAGGCTATCCAGTCTATTCTTAAGGGGGAAGATGTCCTCGCCATTGCCCAAACCGGAACGGGAAAAACAGCGGCCTTTGTAATCCCGATCTTGAATAATATTCATAAACAGAAGATCAAGAAAAAGATTCAGGGTATAAGTAGCGTCGTTATTGCTCCCACCCATGAACTGGCTCTTCAAATTGCAAAGGCATTCCAACAAATCGGAAAATATACTCAAGTGACGACCCTTTGCTTGATCGGAGGTGTAGGTCAAGACTCACAAATCACTCAATTGGCAAGTGGAGTAGATGTTTTAGTAGCCACTCCAGGCAGGCTCTTTGATCTGAAGAGCCAAGGACATGTTAAGCTCAACCATGTTAAAATCCTTGTTTTAGACGAGGCAGACCATATGCTTGACCTTGGATTTATCAAAGACATTCGCGATCTCACCAGAGTGCTTCCCAAACAGCGACAAACCCTTTTCTTTTCTGCTACTATCAATGCAGAGATTAAAAAAGTTGCTTATTCCATGGTTACCAATGCGATTCGCATCCAGATTTCTCCCAAAAATCCGGTAGCCAAAAACATTCGGCATTCAGTTGCCTTCATTGAAATGGATGACAAAAGATTCTTTCTGGAACGAATAATCAGGGAGAATCCAGAATCAAAAATTATGATTTTCGTCCGAACGATTGTCCGGGCAGAGAGGGTTGCTACTGCAATGAAAAGAGTAGGGATCGAATGCCAAACAATCCACAGGAACAAAGAAGAAGTAGAACGACAGGAAACTATCCTATCATTTAAAGAAAGTAAATTCAATATTCTAATTGCTACCGATGTAAGTGCACGAGGCATTGATATTCCCGGCATTGATTTTGTAATAAACTATGACCTTCCCTTAAATGAGGAAATGTATGTGCATCGAGTTGGTCGAACTGGTCGAGGAAAGAATAAAGGAATTGCGGTTTCATTCTGCAGTACAGGTGAAAAAACGGTTTTGGGGAAAATAGAAGGTTTTCTGGAGCAGCCTATCGACAAACTTGATATTTTCAAAAAAGATGTATTGACCACCCGGGAACTAGCTATGGAAAAGAAAGCTGATTGGCGGTCTTTGATGAAAGAGGTTGAAGAAGAAATGGTTTTATTGAAAAAGAAGGTTCGTAAACCTGCGAACAACAAAGAGATTCCGAGAGTCAGAAAAGGCAAAAAAAGTAGGAAGGGTAACAAGTGATCTTCCCCCATCAGGTTGGCGTAAATCTTTCACACATGACGAACGAATTATGGGGGATGGATACCTCTGGACTTAAGCGGCTCAATGAAATGAGTGAAGGGGCCTCTTGCAATTCCTGCTGGGATCAACCAAACCTGATCGATGGACCGTCTGGAGTTTATCGCACTTATCCTCGGAAAATGGTCTGAGGATGATGGAATTGAGCTTTTATTAATCCAACCTGGAGATCCAACACAGAATGCATAGGTGAAACGTTCAACGACAGCTTCAGGCTTGATGTCCTGGATACCTCAATATTTATTGTAGGGGTTAACCTCTTTGCCCATTCTCGAAAGAAACTTGAAGTGAGAAACAATTGCCTTCCCCCAGCTATTTGACTTGTAATTCAAATTATGGTTTTCAGCTACTTCCTTAACAATCTTGGTAAGAGGTCTATAATGGATATGGCAAATGGCAGGACACAAATGATGAACCAAATGCAGATTAAGACCTCCCCCTATCCATGAAACTATTGGTGAGCTGACTGCAAAATCAGAAGTACAATTAACCTGATGAATGGACCAGTTGGTGTCAAGAACTTTACCTTCGGGCTCAGGGAATACAGTTTCATCTACCAAATGGGTTGGGGCTAAAATCATAACGGCAAACAAAGAAGCCAACATGTGAGAGACCCAGAACCCGAATATAATTGTTTCTACCGGCAAATTCAGCACTAAAAGAGGAATAACCAACCCATAAATGGTATAGATCAATTTTGAAATAATTAGCAAAATGACCTCACTGGGAGGATGCTTTAGATTCTTTTGGTCTCCTATTTCAGAACTGAAAAGCATGATAAAATCCTTGCCAAGCATTACCCCTGAAACAGACAAAATTGTCATCATAAGAATGTAAAACCACCCCGATCCTACTATTTGAGTAATCATTAAAGTGTAGCTTCCTACCATTAAAAGAATAACTGTTGCGGCCTTGGCCCACCATTTCCGGTTTGCAAAGGGTGATTGGCCAGTGCTCTTGAAATATTCTTGGGTGCGTTTGGATACCTCAATGATAAAAGATTTATCTGTCTCGTTATCGAACCTTATAAAACTACTGTTTACCATCATTAATTAGTTCTCCATTCTCGATAGTAGATGTAGTAAAATGTAAAAACCAGAGGCCAATAGCAAGGCTGAGAAATCGAATTATTTTTGAGATTAGATAAATACCCTGTAAAACCCAAATAACTAAAAATATCAAAAAAACGGTGGAGTACCTTTGTTGGGGTACTCCACCGTTTCGCAGGAAAAAATATTTGAGCCTGTCTATCTCTTGAGAATTTCAAGGAAATCAGCAGCTGTGATATCTTCAGT
>JBFGVE010000070.1:0-14332 GCA_041565275.1 Bacteroidia bacterium | reverse complement strand
CATCTTGTACCGCTAAGAAGGTTACCCGGGTGGCTGAAGACAAGACTATCGACCTAAGTGGTAGGTGGAACGACACGGATTCACGCTTGGTATCAGAAGAGATGGTGAAAGATGGCCTCTCTCGTGTTTGGCTGATTGATTTTGTGGAGAGCAAAGGAAAGAAGCCAACCGTGATCGTAGGAATCGTGAAGAACAAAAGCAGTGAACACATCAATGCTGAAACCTTTATCGCAGATATCGAGCGGGAATTCATCAACTCTGGTAAAGTCAAACTCGTTCAAGGTGGGGAATTTCGCGATGCACTTCGAGCAGAACGAGCAGATCAACAGGAGTTTGCTTCCAGTGAAACCGTTAAACAATGGAAAAGAGAAAAAGGAGCGGACTTTATGCTCCAGGGAACCATCAATTCTATTGTAGATTCAAACATGAAGGAAAAGTTGGTTTACTACCAGGTAGACCTTTCACTCAGCGATCTCGAAACCAATGAGAAAGTATGGATCGGAACGAAAAAAATCAAAAAGGTGGTGAAATAAACCAGATCCATGATCCGAGGCTTTCAAGTACTGTTGACATTTTTGATCATCCAGGTTTTCCTCGTGGCTGGTTGTGCTACCTATTACCAGAAGAATATTCGGTTCCAGGAACAATTTGTCAAGGGAGATTTGGAAGCTGCCGATAAGATGCTGGATAGGAATAAAAAGGCGTCGAAAGGGATTAACAGGCTTTTGTATTTTCTTCAAAAAGGGATGGTCTTGCAATTGTTAGGGAAATATGAAGAGAGCAATGCCTTCTTTGAACAGGCGTATATTTTCGTTGAAGATCATAGGAAGAACTACCGGGCAGAGATGGCTAGCTTTTTAAGCAACCCTGGGATAAAGGTTTATGAAGGTGAAGACCACGAAAAGGTATTGATGCTCTATTTCAAGGCGATAAATTACCTTCGTACAGGTCAGTTTGATGGGGCGCTGGTGGAATGCCGAAGGATCAACAATAGCCTGAATGCACTGAATGACCGCTATGAAAGGAAGAAGAATCGATATAAAAGAGATGCGTTTGCCTTGAACCTGATGGGCATCGCATTCGAAGCATCGGGAGAAATCAATGATGCATTCATTGCCTATCGTAATTCTTATGAGGCTTATCGAGACATTTACCAGCCTCAGTTTGGGGTAGATATTCCACTCCAGTTAAAGAAGGATCTGTTGAGGACTGCATTTCTCAATGGTTTTATAGAGGAATTGGAAGGATTCGAGAGGGTTTTTAAGATGAAATATGACCGGACCACTGTTCAGGCACCGGAGGTGGTTTTCTTTTGGCACAATGGCTTGGGACCGGTAAAAGCAGAATGGAGCCTGAACTTCTTCATTGTGAAAGGTCAGGGAGGGGCTGTGGTGTTTGTAAATGAAGACCTGGGTTTGTCTATTCCTTTTCCAGTACCACCGATGGGGCAGGGTGGAAATGGGCTGGGTGATCTGAAATTTGTACGTATTGCGTTTCCGAAATACTTGGAGCGAAAGCCCTATTTCAGAACTGCCGAAATTAGCAACGGAAAGCAAATTTATCCTCTGGAATTGGCTGAAGATATCAACGAAATCGCATTCAAAACGCTGGAGGATCGCTTGTTAAGAGAAGTATCCAATTCGCTTATGCGTCTGGCTCTGAAGCAAGCAGCGGAAAATACGATGAGATCTAAAAATCAAAATATGGGCGCTTTGCTATCGGTATTGAACGCTGTTTCTGAGAAAGCTGATACGCGAAATTGGCAGGTGCTGCCTTACAGTATTTCTTATGCACGGATACCTCTAACAGAGGGAAACAATCAATTGAAGCTAACTACAGTTTCACCCGATAGATCCGGCAGCCAGGTCCACCATTTTGAATTCGATGCAGTGAAAGGTCAAACGCTGTTTCACGTTTTTCACAGCTTGGAATCAATTCCATTGAGAGCCTATTGATCAATTTGGAATAACCGGGTAGATACCGACCTTTGTACCTCACACTAAATGAAATTTACCTCGTTTGACAACTCAAAAGAAGATCCTCATCAAAGGCGCACGTGTCAACAACCTCAAGAATATCACGGTAGAATTGCCTCATAAGCAGTTGATTCTGGTCACTGGAGTGAGTGGATCAGGTAAATCATCGCTGGCATTTGATACCCTTTTCGCTGAGGGACAACGCCGTTATGTAGAAAGCCTGAGTTCCTATGCCCGTCAATTCCTGCAGCGTATGGAGAAGCCGGACGTTGACTATATCCAGGGGATTTCCCCAGCTATGGCCATTGAACAGAGAACCGCTACCTCAAACCCTCGCTCTACGGTCGGAACCCTGACGGAGATCTACGATTACTTCAAACTACTTTTTGCAAGGATCGGCAAAACATATTCGCCCATTTCAGGGGAACTGGTCACCCGTGACCGTGTCGGGGATGTAGTCAAATATATCCTTGCCCAGAAGGAAGGGTCGGCCATTCATATCGTCTCTGAAATATCTCCCCGTTCTGAAGGCTACCGCAAAGAACTCGAAATCACGCTGCAAAAGGGATTTTCTCGTATCCTTACTGACGAAGGAGTTGAAGAAATAGAGGATTTGCTGGAACGCGATGACCTTCATGGGACTGTGGAGAAATTTATGCTGCTCGTCGACCGCTTCAAGCTACACAGCACAAGTGATCCCGACCTCGCTTTTCGTATTTCTGATTCTGTACAAACTGCCTACCAGGAAGGGTTTGGGGCTTGTAAAGTCAAGATCAATGACCATCCCTTCAAGGAGTTTTCCGAAAAATTTGAACGGGATGGAATCATCTTTGAAATCCCCAGCGTTGATTTTTTCGCTTTCAACAGCCCTTATGGAGCTTGCAAGACCTGTGAGGGATTCGGCCGGATACTTGGCATTGACGAAGATCTGGTTATACCCGATAAATCGCTCTCCATTTTTGAGGAAGCCGTGGCCCCTTGGAGAGGTGCCCAGATGAAGAGTTATTATGAGAATTTCCTTGCTGAAGCGGTAAAAACAGACTTTCCTATTCATCGGCCTTTCATCGAACTTACCGAGGCGCAAAAGGATATTGTGAGGGATGGACTCACTAGTGCCTGGGGTTATAATCAATTTTTTTCTTTTCTGCGTTCGAAGGTACATAAGATCCAGTACCGGGTGATGTTGTCTCGTTATCGTGGTTACACTACCTGTACATCCTGTAAAGGCAGTCGCATCCGCAAAGATGCTAACAACGTAAAACTGGGTGGGCACACTTTGCCCGAATTGTTGTCCATGGAGATCACCGATCTTCAAAAAGCGGTGGCTCGGCTCGAATTGGATTCGCAGGAGCAAAAGATCGCTCAGCGTCTCTTGAACGAGGTCCACCAGAGGCTGGATTACATGGTTCGGGTTGGAGTAGGTTACCTGACCCTTAACAGAAAGCTTCAAACCCTTTCCGGTGGAGAAATGCAGCGGATCAAGCTGGCTTCTTCATTGGGGAGTGGCCTGGTGGGTGCCATGTATATATTGGATGAACCTAGTATTGGCCTCCATCCACGAGACACTGATCGCCTTATCAGTATTATGCATAATCTTCGGGATTTGGGCAATACTGTGATCGTAGTGGAGCACGATGAGGCCGTGATTCGGCAGGCTGATGAGATCATTGACATGGGGCCGGGTGCCGGAGAATTAGGAGGAGAAGTCGTTTTTCAAGGGAAAATTGATGCAATGTTAGGGGCTGGAACACTCACCGCTGATTATATGACTGGGGTCAAAGAAGTTGCGCTGCCACCGGTACGGCGCCCCAAGATCAATAGCATCAGTATCCGGGGAGCCAGAGAAAATAACCTCAAAGGGATCGATGTCGAGATCCCGTTGAACGCTATTACGGTTGTAACTGGGGTAAGTGGGTCCGGTAAGTCAACTCTTGTGCGGAATATACTTTATCCTGCAATCAAACGCCATTTGGAAGCCTACGGAGAAAAACCCGGCTTCCATAAATCCATTGGAGGAGATCTGAACTTAGTACAGTTTGTAGAAATGGTGGACCAGAGTCCGATTGGCAGAAGTGCCCGTTCCAATCCAGTGACCTACATCAAGGCCTATGACGATATTCGCGCACTCTTTGCCAGCCAACCAGCCGCCAGGATCAGCAACATGAAACCAGCCTTTTTCTCTTTTAATGTTGAAGGAGGGCGCTGTGAGAACTGCAAAGGTGAAGGTACCGTTACTATTGAGATGCAGTTCCTGCCAGACATCACCCTTACCTGCGATGTTTGCCAAGGAAAACGCTTCAAAAAGAACATTCTAAATGTCTGCTATAAAGGGAAGAATATTTTCGAAGTGCTTGACATGACCATCGCTGAGGCAGTGGAATTCTTTTCTGAGCAGAAGAAAATTACCAGCAAGTTGGAGATCTTGAACAAGGTCGGGCTGGGATATTTGCGTCTGGGACAAAGTTCTGCAACCTTGTCAGGAGGTGAGGCCCAACGCCTGAAGTTGGCTTATTTCCTAGCGTTGGCAAAAAGTAAAAGAGGAACATTGTACATTTTTGACGAACCTACCACTGGTCTCCACTTCGACGATATAAAGAAACTGCTGTTTTCTCTGGAGCAATTAGTTGACCAAGGAAACACCGTCCTGATCGTAGAGCACAACCTGGAAGTGATCAAATGTGCCGATTGGTTAATTGACCTAGGACCCGAAGGCGGAGACAAAGGTGGAGAATTGATGTACATGGGAGTACCCGAAGGTATCTTTCAGGCAAAGGAATCCAAGACTGCACCGTATCTGGTAGAAAAACTCGTCAAAAGAGAACCATGATCGCGATTAGGAAAATAGCGCATCCTGTTACTACCAAATATGCTCCTAGGAGCTTTTTAGCACCTTTTTTCCGAAGTCTTTCTTTTCCAAAGATTATTCTCATAGGAACCACATAGCAGCGGGAACCGATCGTGACCAGTGCACCGGCAATGACTGTAAGAAGTAAGAAGATGATGAGCTTGATGGAGAAAAACATACGGATAAGGTTATTAATTCCTTCAGTAAATTAAGCAAATTTTTGAAATGCGTAGATTTGAAAAATCTATTTTTAGCTGGTATCAATGGTGCGGAGTACCGGAAAAATATCGGGTAGGGTAGAAACAAAGGGTTTATGTTTATGTTATCTAGGTTCACGTTAACTGTGTAATCGTTGATATTAAAGTTTTGATGGTTCAACTAATTTTGTGGGTGACCTTGATCACTTGGTACTGGAATGGCTGACAGAAACAATAAAAATTATTTGAACCCACTCAGTCGCCTGCTCAGGCTTCTTTCTGCAGAACGGAAAGACATCGGGCTGCTATACCTTTATTCCATCATTGCAGGCTTACTCTCTTTGTCATTACCTCTTGGTATCCAGGCAATTATAAATTATGTTTCCTTTGGTCAAATGACCACTTCCTGGGTGGTCCTCGTCATCATTGTCATCATCGGAATCATGCTTGCGGGAACTTTGAATGTGCTACAATTGTCAATCTCGGAAGGTATTCAGCAGCGAGTGTTTGTAAATTCAGCCTTTGAATTTGCCTACAGGATACCTCGTCTGCAGACTATTCCACTGAATAATCGGTATGTTCCCGAGCTTATCAACCGCTTTTTCGACACGGTTAATATTCAAAAAGGGGTAGCAAAAATACTTCTTGATCTTCCCTCTGCTCTGCTTCAGATCGTGTTTGGTCTGATCCTTCTTTCTCTATACCACCCTCTGTTTATGGCTTTTGGGATCATTCTGGTGACCTTACTGGCCTTATTGATTCGCTTTACCGGACCGATTGGCCTTAAAGCCAGTATTGATGAATCTGCCTACAAATACAAAATTGCACATTGGCTTCAGGATCTGGGCCGTTCTCTGAACATGTTTAAAATGCATAGTTCCACCAATCTCCACTTACAGCGTACAGACTCCTTGATCGGTGGTTATCTCAAGGCCCGCAAGAGGCACTTCAATGTGCTTTTGGTAAAGTATTGGATGGTGGTGTTATTCCAGGTGTTGATCATGGGTTCACTTCTGGTAATTGGGGGTTTACTAGTCCAGTCCAACGAGATTAATATCGGCCAGTTGGTGGCTTCGGAGATCGTTATCATCCTTTTGATGTCATCCGTGGAGAAATTGGTAATGAGCATGGAAACCGTTTATGATTTGTTGACTGGCCTTGAAAAGATTGGGTACGTGGCTGATCTCGAACTTGATAGTGACTCCGGTCACGATGTACCGAATGTCAATAACAACACAGGTTTTGCTATTGAGTTGAGGGAAGTGACTTTCAGGGACCTTAAAACGGGGAAGCTATTGTTAGAGAAATTCAACGCCTACATTGAACCGGGTGAGATGGTCCGTTTGCATGGTTGTAATACACCCGCTGTATGGGCTATAATTGATTCACTAATAGGGCTGCGTGATAAATTTGACGGAACCATTATGGTCAACGGGCTGTCCGTGCACACCCTCTGCTTAACCAGTTTTAGAGCCAAAATTTCTACAGCGCTTTCAGCTAGAGGGCTCTTTGAAGGAACAATCCTAGAGAACATCCTCATGGATACCAATTCCATGACCAGCGATTCCGGTCGTAAATTAACAGAAGTGATAGAAGCAGTTGGTTTGGCCGAATACCTGGCGTCACAGGAATTGGAAACCAGAATATTGCCTCGTGGAATGGGAACTTCTGGAACTATTCGCAAAAAAATTGTTTTGGCCAGGGCACTGATGAGAGAATCTCAATTGATCATTCTTCAAACCCCTTATCGTGGCATGTCCGTTGATGAAATTGAGGGATTTCTCAGTTACATGAGGGAGAAACGTTCAGGTACTACGGTGATCATTACTTCTGATGAACGAAGATTTGATCATCTTATGGATGCCATCATAGATCCAGCAAGCATACCTAAATTTTAATGATCCCCAGCCATGCTGAACATTACCAACAATACGGTCAAAGATAAGGTGGACATGGGTGATTTCCACTCTCCCTCCACGGTCAAACGCATTCGCTACCGCAAGCAGATGATCAGACTTATTTTGGGGGTGTTGATCGTAGGCTTGTCAATCATGTGTATGCCTTGGACCCAGACCGTCAATGGAAGTGGAAAGGTAACCTCTTTGCGGCCGGAACAGCGTCCTCAGTCAGTCCAATCTGTAATTTCGGGGCGGATAGAGGCTTGGTATGTTCAAGAGGGGCAGCGCGTAAGCAAGGGAGATACCATTTTGTTCATTTCGGAAACCAAAGATGCTTACTTTGATCCTGAACTTTTGATGCGTACAAGAGAGCAGATCGCTGCCAAGGAGCTGGCCGTGGAAGCCTATTCCGATAAAGTTGCAGCTTATGAACGGCAAATCGTAAATCTGCGAAAAGGGCGGGATATCAAGTTGAGCATGGTGGAAAATAAAATCCTTCAGGCTAGGCTTGATGTTACGACAGATAGCACTTCATGGGTGGCATCCCGTGCCCAACTAAATATTGCTAGTAAACAGTACGAACGCGCTGAAATCTCATTCAAACAAGACCTGATATCTCGGACCGAGTTGGAATTGAAATCCTTGAAGTTGAGAGAAGCAGAAGCAAAAGAATATTCAGCCAATAACAAACTCTTAGGGTCAAGGAACAAATTTCTGAATTCGGTTATGGAACTGAATGAGACGCGTAACAAATACGACCAAGATCTTGCTAAGGCTCAGGCCGATAAGTTTACAACGATCTCTATGCTGAGAGATGCAGAGATCACCATTAGTAAATTAAGGAACCAACTGGCTAACTATTCGATACGTCGGGGAATGTATTATGTCCTTGCCCCTCAAGATGGCTATATTACCCAAGCAGAGAAAAACGGTATTGGGGAAACAGTGAAAGAGGGGCAAAAGATCGTGACTATAATGCCAGAGAAGTACGACCTTGCCGTGGAGATGAATATAGATGCCCAGGACCTCCCCTTGATCAGTACAGGGGCTAAGGTCCGGTTGATCTTTGATGGCTGGCCAGCTCTGGTATTTTCTGGTTGGCCAGGTGTTTCCTCAGGTACTTTTGGAGGAAAAGTGGTTGCCATTGACCGTTTCACCAACGCCTCTGGTAAATACCGACTGCTTGTTTCTCCTGACGAGGAAGCTGAAGCTTGGCCGGAAGTACTACGGCCAGGATCTGGTGTCAAAGGCATGGCTCTGCTAGGGGACGTAACCATTGCTTATGAACTGTGGAGGCAACTCAATGGATTCCCACCCTCCTTCTATGAAGCCAATGGGAAGCCAGTTGAGAGTTCAGGTCCCAAAGGAAGTAAGAAATGATGAGGTTCACTTTAGCTTTGGTATGTGCACTGCTTCCACTGCTTGGCTTTGCACAGGCAAAAACAAACAAATCCTCAAAGGAGATTTTCACACCAAAGGAATTTTTGGAAAAGGTAATGGCCTTCCACCCTGTTGCGCGGCAAGCCAGACTGCTGGAGAACGCTGCTGACGCCAACCTCAGACAGGCGCGCGGTGCTTTTGATCCAAAACTGAGCAGTGGATATGAAAGCAAAACTTTCAATGGAAGCGAGTACTTCGACTATTTCAACACTGAGTTAAAGGTCACAACATTGCCTGGGGTGGATATAATCGGCCGTTACAATTTGAATGAAGGAATCTACATCAATCCAGAGCAAACGACGCCCGATCAAGGTCTGATCGAGGCTGGCGCATCTTTTAATCTTGGTAAAGGGTTGCTCATTGACCAGCGCCGTGCAGATTTACAAAAGGCGCGGAGAATGGTCAGGGCCAATGCCTTGACCCAGCAATTGATCCTCAATGATCTATGGGCTGATGCCTTGATCACTTATTGGAATTGGGCGGAAGCTACCGCGAAAGTCGGCATCTATTTGGAAGCAGTAGACATTGCACAGGCGAGGTTCGATGCGGTCCTTCAAAGTTATTTCAATGGTAATGAACCTGGAATCGATACCTTAGAGGCCTATATTCGTCTGGAAAGGAGACGTATTGACCTGGCAAATGCAGAGATCAAATTGCAGAAAAACAGCAATATGGCCCTGGCTTATCTTTGGGAAGAAAATGGAACTCCGACAGAAAGCTTGAATGATATGCTTCCGTCTCCATTGTCTGAAATTGTCCTTCAAGAGCGGGTGGCCGCTGTTGAAGCCGAGGCGTTCAACGAACATCCTGAAATGCAACTTTACCAAAATAAGTTAGACCAGGCAGTTATCGACCGACGCTGGAAACGGGAACAACTCAAGCCCGAACTTGCTTTGAAATGGTTGTACCAGAGTGGCGTACCCGGAACGGACAATTATTCTGCTTCCATTACCAACCAGAAGTTGAGTATGAATTTTTCAATTCCATTGTTCCTTCGCAAAGAAAGGGCAGGGGTAGAGCTGGCGGAGATTAAGATTGAACAACTTGGATTGGCCCGGGATGGTAAGCAGAGAGATTTACTGGCGAAGGCAAATGCCTTGTTTGCGGAACAGGAGATCCTGGCGGAGCAGATCATCCGCCAACGGAAAATTGTAGCGGACTATCAAACCTTGTTCGAAGCAGAAAATACGTTGTTTACCTTGGGAGAGAGTTCACTTTTCAAATTGCAATCCCGAGAAAGTAGTTTGATCAAGGCAAGACTGGATTTGGCACAGTTGTTATCCCATTATCCACGAATAGAGGTTGATTTACTAAGGATACTCGGTCAGGCCTATTCGGTGGAATGATTCAAACCCATCGGGCATGCTATCTCATATTTATTCCTGTTAATCCCAAGACGGTTTAATGCCAGGAAGATCTCCATATATTAATCTAGGAAATATTAGACAAAGGAAAAGTTTCTCCGCTGACGTATTTTCCCCGGTCGTTTTGTGTGACAAGGCCGCATTCATTTTCAGGGTCATGCTCATAGAAAAGTATAACTCCTCCTTCTTCGATCCATGGTAAAAATTCAGTCCTTTCCTCCATGGTCATTAGGGGGCGTACATCATAACCCATCACGTAGGGGAGGGGCAGGTGGCCGAAAGTCGGGAATAAGTCAGCAGCAAATAATACTTTCTTGCCTTTGTAGTTGATCAGCGGTAATTGTTGCCCTTCGGTATGTCCATTTACCACCTTTAGAAATACTCCCGGAAATAGTTCACTCTCCCCTTCCAGCAAATTTAACTGTCCGCTTTCGGCTAAAGGTTGAATATTTTCATTGTAGAAGCTGGCCTTTTCACGGGGATTTGGGTTGAGTGCCCATTCATAATGACTCTTTTGAAGGTGGAAATTTGCATTTTTAAAGGTGATCTCATACTTTTCTTTTGTGGGATTCCAAGCGGTACTTCCACCACAGTGGTCAAAGTGTAGGTGCGTCAGGATAACATCCGTTATTTGGTTGCGATGAAATCCAGCTTTTTCAAGGGACCTGTCCAGAGTGCTATGCTCATTGTCAACGGCATAGAGCTTGGCGAATTTGTCATTGTACTTGTTTCCAAGACCGTTATCTATCAGGATCAGGTGGTTACCGTCTTCGATAAGCAGACACCGCATCGCCATATTGATCCTGTTCTTTTCGTCAGCGGGATTAGTTCTTGTCCATAAAGGTTTAGGAACAACGCCAAACATCGCTCCTCCATCAAGGCGGAACCGTCCAGTTTCAATAGCATAAAGTTTCATATCTTAAAGTTAGACTTTATTTTTGTTTCGATAACTACCAAAAGGTCTAAATGAATGTTCACTTTATTGCTGTCGGTGGCAGTATCATGCACAACTTGGCAATCGCCCTCAAGCGCTCAGGCCATACTGTATCCGGTTCTGATGATGAAATATATGAACCGGCACGGTCTCGTCTGGCAACGGAAGGATTGTTGCCGGAAGTCAGTGGCTGGGATCCGGGAAGGATTAGTGTGGATATTGATGCCATAATTCTTGGAATGCATGCCAAGCGAGACAATCCTGAGCTCCTGCGAGCCCAAGAATTTGGGATCAGGATATATTCTTTCCCTGAATTTATTATGGAGCATAGCCGCGCCAAGCACAGGGTCGTTATTGCAGGAAGCCATGGCAAAACCACTATTACTTCGATGGTGATGCATGTGATGCGCGGCATGGGCCGGGACTTTGATTACTTGGTAGGTGGCCAGATCGAAGGGTTCGACGTCATGGTCAGGTTAACCGAGGAGGCCCCTACTATCATTCTGGAAGGCGATGAGTACTTGTCTTCTTCCCTGGATCCTCGCCCTAAGTTTCTGACATATAAGCCTCATATGGCGCTGATCTCCGGGATCGAATGGGACCATGTCAATGTCTTTCCTACTGAGGAACAGTACGTATACCAGTTCGAACAACTGGTCGAAAATATGCCCAAAGCAGGTGTGATTGTTTTCAATGAGGAAGACAAGCGTTTGGTCAATATTATCAAAACCTTTGGCGATAAGGAGGCCTTTTATCTTTTTCCCTATGGCACCCCTGACTACCGTATTCGGGAAGAGAAGTATGAGGTTAGGATCAAAGGGATTCGATCACCTGTAGAGGTGATCGGTAAGCACAACATGGCAAATATTGAAGGCGCCTGGCAGATTTGCGATTGGATGGGTATCGAAATTGAAGATTTCCTCGCTCAGATCGCTTCATTTAAGGGGGCATCGAAAAGGTTGGAAAAAATTTACGAGGATGGAAGTTCAGTAATGTTCAAGGACTTTGCACATTCTCCTAGTAAAGTCAAAGCAACTGCTGAAGCGGTGGCAGAGCTATACAGCAAGCGTAATATTGTCGCTTGTTTGGAATTGCATACCTTCAGTAGCCTCAACAAAGATTTTATTGCCCAATACAAGAATACTTTGAAGTCCCTTAGGAACAAGATCGTTTTTGTCGATGAGCATAATCTGGAGCGAAAAAACTATCCTGTCATCTCAAGAGAGGAAGTGATTAGCGCTTTCAAAGACAAAAAGATAGAGTTTGCCACTACTGTTGAGGAACTGCAATCTGCTGTTAGGAAACTTCGAAAGGACACAGGCAATGTCTTTTTAATGATGAGCAGTGGCAATTTTGCCAATTTGGACTTGACCGAACTGGCTCTACATTGATCAAAACGTTGATTCAACGATGACTTTCGCTTTTGCATTTCAGAAAATGGTTCTATCTTTGCGCTTCTAAAATCTTGAAGAGATGGCTAAAAAAAGTAAAGAAAATAGAATTCAGGTGATCCTTGAGTGTACTGAGCACAAGGCTTCGGGCCAGCCGGGCACCTCTCGTTATATTACTACCAAGAATCGGAAAAATACTCCTGGCCGTTTGGAAATCAGGAAGTACAATCCCATACTTCGTAAGCACACTATTCACAAAGAGATTAAATAATTTGAATCATGGCAAAGAAGGTAGTTGCAACCCTCAAGGATAAAGGCAAAGTCCAGTTGACAAAAGTCATCATCCCCTTCCGAAATAAAAAAACAGGAGCCTACTCATTTAAAGAGGAAATCGTTCCCGAGACAGAGGTAAATGAGTTCATCAAGAACAACGCCTGATCTGATTCTGTTCCATATCTGATTCAGATCGATGGATGTGCCGCCATATCATGATTTGACGGCACATTTGTTTCTGAACTGTTTTGTTTTCGAAGGGAACCTAAAGGCCTTTAGCCACAAATTTTGAACTTTTATTTAGATCTCTTGTGAAAATAAGGGTGTCGTGCGGCATGCTTGAAGAAGGGCTTTTCCGCGTAGCCAGCAGGAGGGGCGATCGGTTTTGCTCCTGATTTGATCCTGGTGGCTACGGATACCATTTGGACACCATTGACATTGCGTTCCATCCTTAAAGGAATTAACTTCAATTCAGAGTCTATGAATGGTGGTTTGTGGGCTGAGTCAGACAACTTTGCATGGGTAAGGATTAATTGAGAACTCAACCAATAGGTATCAGGGTTTTCCTTCTCTGGGAGTCGGTAGGCTTTGCATGTATAACCCATGATCTCAAGTGTATTTTCATCGGAAGCAAGGTCTTTCTCATTGAGTATTACTTGTCCTATATCCTGGGGATTGGAATAAACTGTCAAATTGTGGTGGTCTATCAGAAAGAACTCACCACTTTCCCAGATCCAGATGTACTCATTGAGGAGAGAGTCTGAAACTCCACCAAATACCTGAACTTTGATGTTACCATCAAATATGGTCAACGTCATGGAATCTGGGATTTGCTTGGTCCACAATGCAGTATTTGGACCATCCCAAAAAATGGAATACGAGATCGTTCCAGCGAACGGATCGGTTTTAGTTGGGTTTACAGAATCATCACTTTGTGCCTTCGAAAGCCCTGTACTACATAACACCAACAGGATTAAAAGGGAATATTTGATTTCCATGGATTATTAGAATCCCATCCCACCACCGCCAAACATATTGGGATTAAAGTCTTCTTTGTCGTATCCTTTGGGAAGTTTGAAAAGTTTCTTGTCAGGCGTCCTGGAATCTACTTCCATTGCTTCTAAAATGATAGAGATAGCGCCAGCCTGCATTTCCACTTTTAAAGGCATTCCGGGAAGTCCTTGTGCGCTGATGGCAGCAATACCGCCCATGTTAAGGTTTCCACCTTTCTTAGGCTTGGTAGGCTGGATCTTATCCGTTACCCATGCGTAAGAAATTTGTTCCCCCATGGGAGTCTCAGTGGTGATAGCATACTTAGCACATTCATACCCTGCGATATTCGTAGTTTCGCCTGTATTCTCGACTACAGGCTCATGACCTTCTTTTTCCTCCTCTTCCTTTGGTGAGTCCATGATGTAGATGGTCTCTTCAGAGTCTTTGATCATGTAACCTTTTCCCTTTTTACCGTTGAAGAGCATCTTACCCATCATCATGGTCATCATACCTCCTTCAAATTCAAGGATCATATTCTGCTTAAGGTAAGTCATGACCATAGAATTGGGCATAAAAGCGGCAGCTTGTTCCATACCTTCACCTTCAGCCTTAAAGGAGTACTTGATCTTTCCATTAAAACCCTGGGCGAAAATAGCTCCTGTTGTAAGAAGCGCTATTGCAACGAAAGAATATACTTTTTTCATGAGGTAATGTGATAATAATTGCTGCAAATCTAAAACAAATTAATCTTCTTTCAGGCCCATGCCTAATCTGAGGGAAGCTATTGTGGAATATTTTGATATGAATTCCAGTAATGAATGAACTCATGATCCTTCATTACTCCAAAATAGCTGCTTGAATCCAGTAATGGTAGTTTTGCGTAGAGGGAGTTTGCTACCAGGCCTGTTACTTTGATCCTTTTCGGCCAGAACCGCAATCGGTTTTTCAGTCCGATGGTCTTATGATTACCCATAAAATTGCCTCTGTAGATGAACAATGGCAAATTAAGGCTATCTGCTGT
>JBFGVE010000069.1:0-14614 GCA_041565275.1 Bacteroidia bacterium | reverse complement strand
GCACATTTTTTATATCAACATTTTAATTCACACTACGGGTTGTTAGTTATCGCTTCCAACTGTAACCTGTCACACTAAAACTTGAGTGCAGAGATACGAGTAGTGATAAAATTCAGGTTACAATAAAACCTTGGAAACATCGTTTGCGTAAAACAGGTCCGGATTTATATTGCTGGAACCTACTATTAAAGCATAATAAACAGAGAAAAAGAAATGCAGAATATTTTGAAAGGCTATCTAACCCTTTTTTCCATTGCCCTGCTGGGTGGTGTAGTTTCATTGGTCGGATACAAGGTGTTGATCGAAAGAGGTCGTGGTCAAGCCAAGCCAACTGTTGGATTTGTGGAAAACTATTCTCCGATAAATGTGCAAACCGTATCATCGAAGGAAGGGTTGCCGGGTTTGACTGATGCAGCAGCTGTGTCTACTCCAACTGTTGTCCATATTAAATCCAATATTATGGTTCAATCTCGGCGCTGGGGAATGTTTGATGATCCATTCTTTGATGATTTTTTTGGACCTTCGCGTCCTCGTTCTGCTCAATCATCAGGTTCAGGCGTAATCACCAGCCCGGATGGCTATATCGTCACCAACAACCACGTGGTTGAGAATGCGCAAGCTATCGAAGTCATTCTTAGCGACGGCCGTTCCTATTTAGCAAAGATTGTAGGGACAGATCCTTCTACCGATCTTGCTCTTCTCAAAATCGAGGAGCAAGACCTTCCATATTTGCCTTTCGGTAATTCTGATCAACTGGCGGTAGGTGAATGGGTGCTTGCAGTAGGGAACCCTTTTAACCTAAGTACTACCGTAACTGCTGGGATCGTGAGTGCGAAGGCACGTAACATCAACATTCTCAAAGAACAGACTGCAATCGAGTCTTTCATTCAGACCGATGCAGCTGTGAATCCAGGTAACTCTGGTGGTGCACTGGTAAATTCCCGTGGAGAACTCGTCGGTATCAATACCGCAATAGCATCTCCAACTGGAGCTTATGCAGGCTATTCATTTGCTGTACCGGTTGAGATTGTGAAGAAAATCATCCAGGACCTGATGGTTCACGGAGTTGTACAGCGTGCTTTTCTTGGAGCTGAAATGATCGAGTTGAATGGGGTCGTCTCTAAAAAGCTTGGCTTGGAGGAAATCCAGGGCGTTTACATTGAAGCGATTAACCCTGGTGGATCAGTTGCTAAGGCAGGTATCCAGCCAGGTGATGTGATTGTGAAAGTTGACGGAAAGATGTTGAAAAATGCAGCGGAGCTTCAGGAGTATATTGGACGTAGGCGTCCAGGCGATGTTGTCTCAGCGACCATCAACCGCAAAGGAAATATCAAAGAAATCAATATTAAACTCCAGAATTACCTAGGGACTACAGATGTGATCCACAGGAATGAGAAAAAAATCATTGATGATCTCGGCGTTGAACTGGAAGAACTGAGTTCTCGGGAAAAAATCCGCTTCAATCTGCGAGGAGGGCTGAAAGTACTTGAGGTCAGGCCGGGCAAAATTCACGAGAATACTGATATCCGTCCTGGCTTCATCATCACTAGCATTGACAATAAGAAAGTAGAGACATTAAAAGACTTGGAGAATATTCTCTTCAGTAAGAACGGAGGCGGACTAATGATGGAAGGAATTTACCCTAACCGCACCGGAGTGCATTATTATGCATTTGGCATATAAGGTAAATCCCTCCCATACATGAGAAACAGTTGTCAATCCCTACCGCCTAACAAGCGCAGGAGAAAGAGAAATAAGTTGATAAAGTCAAGGTAGAGGCTTAAAGCTCCGAGTATAGCCATTTTATTTGCTGACTCATTATTGATACCTACTTGAGCACCAATGCGGAGGAGTTTCTGGGTATCAAAGGCGGTTAGGCCACAAAAGATTAAAACACCAAGCGCAGAGATACCCATATCCAGCCAACTCGCGCCGATGAAAATATTGATTACCGAAGCAATAATCAGTCCGATCAGGGCCATGAAAAGAATACTGCCTAATTTTGTGAGATCAATTTTTGTAGTGGCACCGATCACCGCCATGGCTGCAAAAGTACCCCCCGAAATCAAAAATACCTGGAAGATGGATCCAATGGAATATGCGAAGAAAATATACGAGATTGAGAGTCCCATAACCACCGAAAAGGCAATAAAGGAGACTGTAGCCCACGTATAATTCATTCGGTTTATGCCAAATGATAAGATTAAAACAAGAATCAAGGGAGAAAACATAAGGAAGACTCCCATGCCGCCACCGAAGAATTCAGCTGCACCATAGTCATCTACCAAGTACTTGTTGGCAAAAAGCCATGCCGAAGTACCAGTGATACAAAGCCCTAAGGTCATAATTGTAAATACACGGGACATGAAAGCATTCGCCATGGCCCCAGCCTCCAGTCGGGGGGCTTGGCTCTCTGGTGAGAATACATCAGGATTATAATTGTTCATAATTCGTTCTGTACAATTCTTTTACTAGTTACAACAATTGCAATAATATAAAGTTTTTTGCTTCGAACACCATTGTTTAGCGAAGTTTCAGTGCATCGCGAGCTAAGTACATATGCGGTTGAATAGACAACTTGGATTCAAAACACCTGATTACTTCATTTGAGAAGTGAATTCAGCTTTTGAGCGTCCTCCAGCCATTCAGCGCCACAGAAGGTCGCGTAACAATGCCCCGGGAGAATATCGGAGTGGCCTTGCGGATTCTGGAATAGATGTAATAGACCTTTAAGTAGATTTTTAATCATATGGGCGTCCTTCCTAAAAAATTCTTAATTTCGCTTCCTTGCTTAAATAGGGTGTTGAGCCCTCCTTGACATTACAGATGAATATACATGATGGAAGAAATCGATACCGATTATGATATTAAGAAGGGACTAAAAAAGCTTTGGCGCTGGAGGTTCTGGATTTTTGGAGCTGTTTTAGTTTCAGGAGTTCTTTCGATCATTTTCTCCCTCAAGCTTCAGGATGAGTTCAAGAGTACAGTGGCCTTTATTCCACCATCCTACAGTTCATTAGGAACTATGACCTTTGGAAATGGAATCGCCTATCGCGGCTTCTACCCCGCTGAGGAAGAAGATATTGACCGGACGATTGATTACCTGACCTCAACCCAGGTCGTGGACTCTATCGCCAAAAGATTTGATCTTTACAGCCACTATGGGATCGATATGAGTAAGGACAATCGAGACAAGTCTTTTTACGTGATATTCTTCGGTAAAAACGAAGTTGAGATCTCAGAAAACTCAACCGTGGTTATCAATTGCTGGGATGTAGATCCAGAAATGGCATACAAGATTGCTAAATATTACCTTCAATTGACCAAGGATTATTTTGAAGAAGTCTCTCACCGTAAATTAGGAATAGAGGTGACCGAGCAAGCCATCAGTAATATTGAGGAGGAGCGGAAAATGATCATGGATTCATTAGCTTCCTTACGCTCTAAGTATGGTATCTACCTTATAAAAAATCTAGGTGAGGATGTCTCTAAAGTTCTAGCTCAGAAAATGAAGAATCCCAGCTTCCATGAGTACTATGATGAAGTGAATGCCATGGAACTTTATCTCTATACCCTGGAGTTAAGATATGGGGATTTGCAACGAGAACTCTTGGCAAGAAAACTGAACTTCGAGCAATTCCCAAGTTTGATCTGGGTCACTTCCGAGCCAGTAATGACTTCCTTCAAAGAGCGTCCCAAAAGAAGTTTAATTGTGGTAATGGCCATCTTTGCGACCTTTGTTCTCGCTTGCTTCTTAGCCGTAGTATTAGATAGGAAGAAAGAAGGGTCAGATTAGCCAGCGGATCAACAGGACAATTATCCCAAAGAGGAACATAAAGATTGAGATTCTGTTGATCGTATGCATAGCTTTCAGGTTGAAGGAGGTTTCCTTTCCATTGGGGTGATCTTGTTTCTTCAAACTAAGGTATGAGAGTATTTTTTGCCAGACTTCCATAAGTATTCAGTTAGTGCTGAATATACAATAAAGGAACTGTAATTGTTCAGAATAGATGCCAAAGACAATGTCAGTTTAAGTAATATGTGTATAGCTTATTCCGGGTGAGTCATTGTCACTTTCGTCTTAAAAGGGTTAACAGCTGGGTTGAAAAGCCATAAATCTCAGCAGGAGTATTGAAACTGTGGAGAATAACCCGAATGCGTTCACTTCCAGGTGCTACTGTAGGGGCTAAAATAGGACGGACATCGTATTTGGATTTTTGCAAGCTTGCAGCAATTTGTTTGACGGCTGAGTTTCCTTGTACAATCACTGGGAAAATCGGGCTAAATAGCGAAGCTTCTTTGGATTGCCCGGTCAGTTTCCGGGTGAGCGTACATATATTCTCCAATTGGGCTCGCTCTTCATCCGCAAGCTGGAGCCGTTCTAGTTTTCGTTTCAAAATGCGAATACTCGTTGGAGGGAGTGCGGTGGTAAAAATAAATGTACGTGCTTTGTTGATGAGAAATTCTCTGAGTTCTGAAGAACCTGCAACCACTGCCCCATACCAACCGGTTGCTTTTCCAAACGTGTAGATCCTGGCAAATACTCGGTCCTGAAGCTGGAAATGTACAGCTAGTCCAGCCCCTTGCGGACCATATAATCCCGTACTGTGGGCTTCGTCAAGAATCAACCACGCGCCATAGTGTTTTATCAATCCCACCAGTTCCGGAAGATTGGGGTGGACCCCATCCATAGAGTATAAGCCTTCGGCCACGATGTACACAGTTCCGGAAGCTCTTTTTAATAAACGCTCCAGGTCACCAAGGTCCTGGTGCTTGAAAGCCCACTTTTTTGCTGGCGACAAACGTATTCCATCTTTGATAGAAGCGTGTACTTTTTCATCATACAGGTAAGTATCATGCCGACTGGCAATACTGCTCAGAAGTCCAACATTGGCATGATAACCAGAATTGAAAAGAAGGGTGGTTGATGCCTGGAAATAGTCTGCACAAAATCGCTCCAGGTCTTCATGTTCAGGGTGATTTCCTGTTAATAACCGAGATCCTCCGGCTCCGTCCGTCCCTTTTCTTAAGAAGTTAACTGACTTCTCTTCTTGTCTCAAGCTCTGTTTGGTACCGCTCACCCTTAGTCCCAAGTAATCATTCGAACTAAGATCAATCCAACCATCTCCTCTTTCCTGAAGCTGGCGAAATTGGTCAGCTAACTTCAGTTCATTCAGACTTTTGAGAATATATGCTGGAATAACGTTCTTGGTTCTGCTTGGCCCCTCGTCTCCATCTGATTGACTTTCTCTGCTTTGCATAGCTATCCCCGTCTTTGAGAGTAGGTTTAGACTTCTTTACAACGAACCGCTCAATTGTTTTGAGACCCCGCTTCGAAAAAATATAAACTAGGGGAGAATTTCATAAAGAAACTGTAGATGCTCTTTAGCATTCACCTTTTCCAGATTAATGACCTCTTCTCCCGCACCTTCAAACCTTACAGGATCCAGATAAAATATCTCTCCTGCTTTTAAAGCTCCGAATTCTTTCAAACCGTGTTCGAACCATGCTTGCTTCAATTCGCGTGCGCGAACTTCCGGATCGCACAGCCATTCTTCAAAGAAGTTCTTGGAGTCAGTGGCAATCCTTCGGATCTTTCCTGTGTTGAGATCGAGACAGGTTATATCTTCAACTTTGTAAAGTTGACCTTCAATCTCATGTTCGCCAAGATCACGGTGATAATATATCTCTCCGAATCCTGACAGGAGAATCACTGTGTTGGTGGGATCGATCCGGCCAAGCCACCTTTCAAGCAAGGGGTTCCATTCGCTGGGGTCCACAAGTTGAATCATTCCGTCTCCATATATCCCATATCCACTACTTGTCCACAGGTCTACAATATAGGGATTCATGTAAGGAGTATAGGCAGAGATGTCTTCAGCGCTTGGAACAATAAGATTCTCTCCGGGAGAATATAACTGTGAAAAATTTTCAGCTTTCATGACAATTAGTTTTTAGATGTAAAATGACGGGTCATTTCACTTGAATAACCTTTTATTCTATCTTTTTTATACAGGTACTTCCCCTTAACCTTAAAGGAATCACCAGAGTAGGCTATATCTGCCATATTGATCTTCTTCAGCAAAAAAGTTATACCTATTATTCTTACCGATAGTCCTCTCCAATCGGTGGTTCCAGTGGTGTGGAAACTCTTTAGGATAAGAACGGACGAGTAGGCTGCCCCAAAAGTAGGGTGGGCTGTCCTCTGTTAGAAAACGCAATTTGCTCATAGGTGGAATTTAGGATTTTGAGTTGGAAAATTAAAGTGTCAGTCTACACTATTTCTTGAGGTGTATCTTCTCTATAGATATGCAACCTAATTGTGAAGGGAGGGAATTACCATAGCGGGCTTTTTCCCTCCTCATTAAAAGGCGATATTAGCGAAACATGAATGAAATTCAATTGCCGATTACCGACTGGTTACCTTTGACTCCTAAAGAAGTAAAAAAACGGGGATGGGGAGAGGTTGATGTCGTTCTGGTGTCTGGAGATGCATATGTAGACCACCCTTCCTTTGGAACAGCTGTTATCGGAAGGATCATTGAAAGTGAAGGCCTCAAGGTTGCAGTAGTCGCCCAGCCCAATTGGCAGGATGACCTGAGGGACTTTAAGAAGTTTGGTCGACCCCGGTTGTTCTTTGGGGTTACAGGTGGTTGTATGGATCCTATGGTCAACCATTACACCTACCGTAAACGTAAACGTTCCACAGATGCCTATACCCCTGGAGGAAAGGCTGGTTTCAGACCAGACTATGCAACGACCGTTTATGCCCGGATTCTCAAAGATCTGTATCCCGATGTTCCTATTCTGTTAGGCGGAATTGAAGCCTCTTTACGTCGCGTCACGCACTATGATTACTGGCAGGATGGACTTCTGCCTTCAATTCTTGTCTCCAGTGGAGCAGATATGCTAGTCTATGGAATGGGTGAGCAACCCCTCAGGGAAATAATCCGGTTACTGGAGAAGGGTGTTCCCTTTGATTCGCTCACGACAATCGCGCAGACGAGTTTCATGCGTCCAGAACCAGAACTGCCCAAAAACAAAAGCTGGGAGGATGTCTGGCTTGCCAGTCATGAAACCTGTCTTACGGACAAGATTGAATTTGCCAAGAACTTTAAGATCGTAGAAGTAGAATCAAATAAGATGCAGGCACGGCGTATTCTACAAAAGGTTGATCAGCGGGTACTCGTGGTCAATCCGCCTTATCCAACTATGCAAGAAAAGGAAATGGATGCTTCTTTTGATCTGCCATATACTCGCCTTCCCCACCCCAAATACAAGAAGCGGGGAGCAATTCCGGCTTATGAGATGATCAAGTTCTCGGTCAATATGCACCGGGGCTGCTTTGGAGGATGTAGCTTCTGCACTATTTCTGCACACCAGGGGAAATTTATTGCTAGTCGGTCCGAAGAGAGCATCCTTAAAGAGGTTGAACAAGTGACTCAAATGCAGGGATTCAAAGGATATATATCTGATATGGGTGGGCCGAGTGCCAATATGTACAAGCTGAAGGGTAAGGATGAAAAAATTTGTAAGAATTGCCAGGCTCCAAGTTGTATCCACCCGGTCGTCTGTGACAACCTAGATACCAGTCACAAGGCAATGACTGATCTATTGAAAAAAGTAGATGCTCATCCTAAAGTGAAAAAAGCCTTTGTCGGAAGTGGGATTCGATATGATCTACTCACCATGACTTACAATAAAAAAGGGGACGAAAGTTTGGATGAATATATGGAACAGGTTCAGACCAGGCATATTTCCGGCAGGCTTAAAGTGGCTCCCGAGCATACGTCAGACCAGACTCTTCATATAATGCGGAAACCACCCTTTAAACATTTCAAAGAGTTCAAAAAGAAATATGATAGGATTGATCAGAAGCACGGACTCAACCAACCCTTGATCCCTTACTTTATATCCAGTCATCCGGGATCCACCGAAGCCGATATGGCCGACCTTGCCGCTGAAACCAAGGAAATGGGTTTTCAATTGGAACAGGTTCAGGGATTTACTCCGACCCCGATGACAGTAGCCACCATTATCTATTACACTGGTATCCACCCTTATACCCTCAAGCCTGTCTATACTGCACGCACCGAACAAGAGCGAGACGACCAACACAGGTTCTTTTTCTGGTGGAAGCCGGAAAATAAGGGTTGGATCAGGAATATTCTCGAGAATTCAGGGAGAAAAGAGCTGGCCGAGCGGCTGCTGAAAAGGAAGAGTAAGGGAAAACTTCCCACTGCAAAATCCTCTGGATTAGAATCCCGAGACTAAATATTCAACCAACCTTTCCGTACTTTGATCTGTTTCTTCGTAGCATGGGCATCTAGTGATAGGATATTTTGACCTTTTTGTCGAACAGCATAAGCCTTCGCTTTCAAATTCTTCACCTTGAATCCACCTTTCCCATCGGGCCTACGTACCACGGCTACGATCTTATCACCTCTACTTCTGTTTGCACGAAAATCTGCAAGAACCTCAGGGAAGTTTTGTAAGCCTATCTCTTTTTCGTTGAACGAAATGAGTTCATCGCCGACTTTATAACCCATTTTCTTCCCGAATTTGTTCATGCGATTGGTCGCAGTAACCACATAGCATCCTTTTTCTTCATCACCTTCTATTCCAACTTTGCCAAAGGAGAGTACCTTTTCCTTGGGATTCTTTTCGTAGATGATCCCGGCCTTTGCAAATATCTCCTCAAAGGGCAGGGGATTTGGGCCTTCCACATATTTGGCGAAGAATTCGCGGATCTCAGGGTAGCTCAACGCTGCAATTTTATCAAAAAGGCTATCATCTTTGAAGGGTTTATCAATTCCATAAGATCTCTCTAGTTTTCGCATCAATTCCTGAAGTCCCATTTCACCGTTGGAGAGGTCGTTTAGAAGAATATCTAAACAAGCACCGATCAGGGCACCTTTTTGGTAGACGTTTAGATATTGAGCTTTGTATTTATCGAGACATCCAGAACTGATCTCTGTAAACGGAACACTATCTAGCATGAAGGAGGCTATCGTCATCTTTTGGCTAAGATTCTGAAAATACTGATCTATGGTAATCAACTTATTACAGACTTGAACGTGGCTTGCCGAATATTCAGTTACGCCTTCATACATCCAGAGGTGCTTGGACATCTTAGGGTCAATAAAGTCGAAATAGTGGATTTCTTCAGAGTGGATGCGTAACGGGGTGACGATATGGAAGAATTCGTGGGCAGCCACATCTTTCATCATGTCTCCAGTCCGGGCATTAGAAACCTCTGGCATATAATAGAACGAGGAGTAGCTATGCTCTAAAGCTCCCATTCTGACTCCTTTTCCACCAACAGGAGCGAGGTAGGCTATGAAAGCATATTTCTCGACTGGAAGGGTACCACCAAGGTATTTGCGTTGAGCCTCAAGAATAGGTGCGATCCCGTCCATGACCGAGGCTGCATTGGTGATCCCGTTGGGAGAATACACGGAGACCAATACTTCTGCACCTCCTACATTTCGGGTAACTGTATCGGGGATACAATACATTATTGGAGAGTCAGCCAATAAATTGTATCCATTGACAAAAAATTTGTCCTCACCTTCTGAAGTAGAGGTGGGGATCAGTGAGGTAGAACCATAAAAACCATTGGGTTTAGAAACTGTGAGCTCAAAATCCATCTCCTTCATCCCATCCAGGTAGCCAAAAAATGCAAATGTGTTGATGACAAAGTTCTTCCCTTCTTCGATATTGGAGCCACTTGGTTCAAAGACGTTTCCTTTATCAGAGTCCCAAGTATCTTCTACCCAGTAAGTGATCTTGCTAAGTTGAGTGGCGTTTTTGATCTCCCACCGATTGATACCGTCGGGTCTGGCCACTTCCAGCGTATCGCCAGCAGTGTCATAAGCTTTGAAACTGCTTATAAACTGACCAAAATTAGAAATTGAGTATGTTCCCGGGACCACTCTGGGTATGTGAAATTCAATCGTGTTCGTGGTGACTTTTGGAGGGGTCAATTCCACCATTATCTTATCATCCACCACACTGACCAAATCCAGACGGTAATGATAATTGGCAAAGGCTGAAAAGGATAAGCAAACCAGTAGTAGAGATGTGAGCTTTATTTTCATTGTGTTTGTCATAAGCATGGGCCAAGTGGTGAAACTCGGAACTCCCGGATATTTATGACAAAATAAATCTATTCATATTTCAATGCAAAGTCGGGACTGGGATAAAGCCACTCGGATATTCCGCATAATTACGGCGCCACGAACTGACCAAAGGTATAGTCTTCTCCGAGAGCAGGAACATCTCAATTAGGGTTTTTACGACAATGCTGCGACAGCCTTCCAGATTAATTCGCTCCCCTTCGATACTGCATCCTCAACTGCCTGTGATACCGACCAGGTTGGAAATCCTTCTCCTGCTGTATGGTACAAGGTCGCTGTTGATCCTTGTGCGGATGGCTTGATCATATCTCTTTGCGGATCTCAGTTAGATATCTGTCTGCGCATATACCACGACGGCTTCTGTCCTGTAGCTGAAAACGATGATATTTGCGGTTATCAGTCTTTCATTTCCACTCCTGTTACTGATGCAGCTACGGGTGAGATTGACCTGTCCAACAGTCTGCTCGACACCTATACTGTTAACTATGATTTTCCCAATGATTCCTGTCCGTCCACTGGAACTTACATGATGGCATCAAGGATTGCTCTGTAGGTCTGTATGATCGTCTAGATGACATCACCATGTACAAGGTATATCCAAATCCAAACATGGGTCGCTTTAACTTGGTCAATTTTCAAATTGTCTTTGAACCTTAAATAATCCGGAACAGGCTGGTTAAAGATCTCGGTTAATAGCCGGTTCTTTCCTACTGCGGAGGTAAGTTTTCCTTTACGGGATGCCCTTCATCGAATTGTGAAGGGCATCTCTAATTGAAGGCCTTAGCTTGTCAGCCAAAATTTACTTTGGAACATGTCTGCATAAGAACATCTGAAATAAAGGTGAAAATATTATGGTATAAATGCAGGAGTAAAATGTTGTTGTCGATTGGGCTTTTATCTAATTTTAGGGTTCGTTCAAAAAATTGATTATGAATATTATTTCCCTCGCTATTCATGGTGGTGCTGGCAACATTCAGAAGGAGTCTCTTTCACCTGAAATGGAAACAAGTTATAGGGATGCACTTAAGACCGCTTTAGACCATGGTTACAAGGCATTAGAGGAAGGAAAAACTGCCGTAGAGGCAGTTGAAGTTGCAGTTATCAGCATGGAAGATTGCCCTTTGTTCAATGCAGGCCGTGGATCTGTATTTACACATTATGGTGATCACGAATTGGATGCTGCCATCATGGACGGTGCCACTCGCCAAGCCGGAGCTGTAACTCTCGTGGATCAAATCCGCAATCCTGTTCACTTGGCCCGGCTGGTGCTGGAAAAGTCAGATCACGTTTTCCTAGGGGGACACCGTGCTAAGGGTTTCGCCCGTAAGATGGGGGTCGAGCTTGAGCCAGCGGGTTGGTTTCACAACGAATTTCGTTATAATCAGTGGCAGAAGCTCAGGGGGACAGATAATTTTCAGTTGGACAATACCCAATACGCGGACGAAAAATTTGGAACTGTTGGTGCGGTTGCCCTTGACCAATATGGCAACATTGCAGCAGCCACGTCCACGGGTGGAATGACCAACAAGCATTATGGACGTATAGGAGACAGTCCCATTATCGGAGCGGGAACCTATGCCAACAACAAAACTTGTGCTGTTTCCTGTACTGGAAGCGGTGAGTTTTTTATCAGGGGCCTTGCTGCATATGACATCTCAGCTTTAATTGAATTCAAAGGTATTGGACTTAGAGAAGCTGCCGAAGAAGTCATTAACCATAGGATCAAAGACTTAGGTGGGGAAGGAGGATGTATCGCAGTTGATGCAGAGGGGAATATCGCCATGCCTTTCAGCACCCTCGGTATGTACCGGGCCTTTCGCAGGAGTGACGGCTCAGAAGGCATTCTTATTTATGGGGATTCTTGATCTCTTCCAGAATTCTAAAGGTCTTACACCACCATAATCCCTTTAAAGGCCAACTCTCATTTTATTAACTTTCTAGTTTCTCCTTCACCTGTTTCTCCAGCTACCCAACGATAGGCCAGTGTATATGGGACAAAATTGCTATTCCCTTCCTAGCACCCTAACCACGAATGGATCGGGAATCAACCTCTCTTCGGTCAATCCTTTTTCAGGAAACTCCATTTGACTCAGAACATACCGCATCGCTTCCATCCGGGCCTTGTCTTTATCATCCCCTTTGATGATAACCCAAGGACAGTGTGGTGTCGCTGTTCGGGCGAACATCTCTTCTTTATACTTTGTATAGCTATCCCATTTTTGCTGGGCCTCCATGTCAACCGTACTTAATTTCCACTGATGTAGTGGCTCTGTCAGGCGTTCTTCCAGCCGTCTTTTCTGTTCATCTATATTGATTGAAAACCAAAGCTTGACGATAACGATCCCATCTTCACTCAGCATTTTCTCAACTTGCAGCACATGTTTCATAAATTGCTGGTATTGATCATCGGTACAGAATCCCATCACTGGTTCTACAACAGCGCGGTTGTACCAACTTCTATCAAAAAAGACGATCTCTCCGGGGTCGGGCAGATGATTGAGGTAGCGTTGAAAATACCATTGCTTACGCTCTACCTCCGAAGGTACATTGAGAGCCACAATACGGTAGCCGCGTGGATTGATAAACCGGACAAACCGCATGATTGCACCTCCTTTACCGGCAGTATCACGACCCTCAAATATGATCAACAGCCGTTTACAGGTTTGCATTAAGTCCTTTTGCATCCGGACCATTTCTGTTTGGAGGCGGATGTACTCGGGATCTGTTTCTAAAGAATGTAATGCCATTATTTCAAGCCTTGCAGGTTTTCTTCAACATCTTTATTCCTTCTTCTTCTCTTCGATCACTTTGGCTAGAAATGTCTTTTCTTCCTCGCTGAAGCTGGATTGACCAAGCAACTCCCACAGCTCTTCGGGATTCATGATGATATTCTGCAAGGATTTCGTGATTTGTTCATCTCCCACTGCATGGTGCAGGAGGTCACAATGCCGGTCCAGCCGCTCAAACCCTTCAAGTAACTCTTTCAGTACCAGGTTCAGTTGTCTGATTTTACGGTCTATCCTTGCATTGCGATAACGTGCGAAATGCATAGAAATATCCTGCTTGATAAATCGGCAGTAGGTTTTGAACGAGTCTACTGCTCCTTTAATATGGTGGTAAAACTGGGGAATAGTTGTGATGTCTTTGTGGGTAGATTCCTCTAGTTTGTCTATGATGATCACATGCATGTCTTCATAGATCCTGGGGTTTTCCATGTAAATCCGCTTGGAAAGGTAATTGAGGTTCTGGACCATTTCCAAGAATAGGGAAGTGATCCCCTCCACCATTTCCCAGGTCAGGGTCTCGTAGAGGTGAATGATCTTATTCTGATAGTGCGTATCATCATCAACAAATGCATTCCAACCCTGACCGCGTAGTTGACCAAATTTCTCTTTTACGCTGTCAATGACTTCACTCCACATAAGCTACCCGTGGAGGATTTGGAGATTCGTACGTACGATGAGTTGGGTGAATTGCTTTTGACGGTGAATGGGAAGCTGGGACAAAAGTGCTGCAAGTAGTCTGGGATGCCGGGTCCAGATATCTGAATGCAGGACTCCGCTAAGGCGGTTCATGTCGTCCAGCACGTCCGGGATAGACTTCCCGGCTTCCGTACGTTCACTGAGGTCTTCCGGAAGGGGCCACTCACCGTTGGAGGCAAGGACTTCCAAGGCCAGTTCGAACTTGCCAGTAGCTGCAGCCACATGCCAGAGGTTGAAGCCAGTGGTCGGGTCCTTGGTACGGAAGTCTTCAGCACGAAGGGCTTTCCCCTTTCCTTTCAGTATGGTGTTGATCTCTTTGAGGCGGTCTATCACTGCAGCCCGGTGCAATTTGAAACGGGAATCGAATTCTGATCGGCTCAAGAGAAAGGGCCGGGTCAAATCTGCTGCAAGGTCTTCGACATTTTCTGCACCCATGATGCTATGAAAGTCGTCAGTATCCTCTATGTCAGTTTTGGAAGTCGGCGTGTGGGGTTTGATATAGCTTGAGGAGACGTTCCAGTTGGATTCTCCATCTTCTTGACTCTGGTCGCTCCATTCATTATTGTCCTGGGAGGAAGGTTGGGAATCTTGAGGAGAAGCTTTGATAGGGGACGGAATATTGTGATTGACACTAGGAATTTGGGTAGTTAACGGATCAACGGCCCTATGGTGGTCTGGATTGGGGTTCCGGTTAACCGGGCGAATCGGTGCATTGGTATTTGGAGAACGGTAAACCGGGGTGTCGGATCCGGGTGCCGGAGCGGAGCGGTCGGAAGGGAACTTTATCTTTCGGTCAGGGTCGGTCAAGTCCAGCAAAGGAGTGGGTACCTGCATGTCTTCAGGCTTATGTGAATTCATTTGCTTATAGACCTCTTCCGAACTCAGCGTCCCGTCCGGAAAAGAAGGATTGTCATTTTCATCGTCATCTTCTTCACTATCGTCTCCATCGCCCGAATATGAAAGCATCTTGCCGAATAAACTATCCGGTAGGGT
>JBFGVE010000068.1:0-14739 GCA_041565275.1 Bacteroidia bacterium | reverse complement strand
GATTTGCTTGAGATCCGAGCAGATTTCCCAAACCTCCACGTGCAGGTACATGGGAATCCACTGATCTATTTTGACAATGGTGCCACTACGCATAAACCTCTGAGTGTCATAGAGGCAGTTGGCAATTATTACCGATCAACAAATAGCAACGTCCACCGTGGTACTCACTATCTGAGCGCCGCCTCCACCAGTCATTTTGAAGCCTCTCGAACTAAGGTCCAGACCTTTCTCAATGCCGAAAAGGGGCATGAGATTATCATCACCAAAGGAACTACGGATGCAATAAATCTTGTTGCCAACGGATTTGCAAAAAGCATTCTTCAGTCTGGCGATGAGGTAATCATTTCAAGCATGGAGCACCATTCTAACATTGTGCCCTGGCACATGGCTACTGAACAAACCGGTGGTCGAACCCGTGCTATTCCTGTGCTTGACGATGGCTCTCTAGACTTGGAGGCTTACAAAGACCTTTTCTCCAAGAAAACTAAACTGGTAGCATTGGTTCACGTTTCTAATACCCTCGGAACTATCAACCCAGTCGAGGAAATGATCAAGATCGCTCACGCACATGGGGTTCCGGTACTGTTGGATGGCGCACAGGCCGTTCCTCATATGGCAGTTGATGTACAAGCCCTGGATGTTGATTTTTATACCTTTTCTGCTCATAAGCTATTCGGTCCGACAGGTATTGGCATCCTCTACGGCAAAGAAAGTTGGCTTGACAAGCTCCCTCCTTACCAGGGAGGCGGTGATATGATCGACAAAGTAACACTCGAAAAAACCACCTACAATGTGCTTCCGCACAAGTTCGAAGCGGGTACTCCGAACATCGCTGGGGTCATTGGTTTGGGAAGTGCCATTGACTATGTTTTGGAGGTGGGATATGCAGCGATCGGTATCCACGAGTCGGAACTGCTGTCCTACGCTACCGACCTGTTGAAGACCATCGAAGGGCTTCGAATAATTGGAGAAGCACCTGAAAAAGCAAGTGTACTTTCCTTTGTCATAGAAGGGATCCATCCATCTGATCTGGGAACATTGCTGGATATGCGCGGGATTGCCGTTCGTACAGGACACCACTGTACCCAACCTCTAATGGACAGGTTTAACATTCCAGCAACCGTCAGGGCCTCGTTGGCGTTGTATAACACGAAAGCAGAAATAGATACCTTCGTAGAAGCTCTGAATAGATCAATAAAAATGTTCACATGAACCAGCTCATGGAAAAAGTAAATCCCGACAAAGCCTCTTCGATCAGAGATCAGGTGATTGAAGTCATCAAGACAATCTATGATCCTGAGATCCCTGTCAACATTTATGAACTAGGCTTAATTTATGAAGTCAACGTCACCCCTTTTGGGGATACCCACGTAATGATGACATTGACCTCCCCAAACTGTCCGGTTGCAGGATCTTTACCCGGTGAGGTAGAAGAAAAAATCAATTCCGTTGAAGGGGTCAGATCCTCCGAAGTGGAGCTTACTTTTGACCCTCCATGGGAAATGTCCATGATGTCCGAAGAAGCAAAACTTGAACTTGGTATGAACATCGAACTTTAAGATATTAATTATTGAACACACCCATATACTGATAGTATTATGTATCCACCCGAATTGGTAAAACCGATGCGCTCCGAACTGACATCTAAAGGATTTGAAGAACTGCGTACTGCAGAGGAAGTCGACGGAGCCTTGAGTAACAAAGATGAAACTGTATTGGTAGTCGTGAATTCTGTCTGCGGATGTGCTGCCGGTGCAGCTCGTCCCGGGGTTGTCCAGGCTATCAATGAAAATGAAAAGCTTCCAGACCGTATGGCCACAGTTTTTGCGGGAGTAGACCGTGAAGCTGTTGAAAGGGCAAGGACCTATTTTCTTCCTTATCCACCATCTTCTCCTGCAATCGCTCTTTTCAAAAATGGTAGCCTCGTTCACTTCATCGAACGCCGTCATATTGAAGGCCGTTCTGCAGATATGATTGCTCAAAACCTAAAAATGGCATTTGACGAGCACTGCTGATAAGGTCTACGATCTTTTACCAACACAGCATCCAAAATTGGCATATAGCCACTCCACGGATGCTGTGTTGTTAGAAACACCAACCATGTCCAGCCAGATCAAAGTGCGTAAAATTGCAGAGTATACCGGTCACAGAGGTCCCATATACTCTCTTATCCTGAGTAATCGGAAAAACCGTTTCCTGTCCTGCTCTTCAGAAGGGATTGTTGCTGAGTGGAGTTTGGAAGAAAGGGATTCCGGCAGCGCCGTTGCGGTTGCGCGTAGCCCAGGTCCTATTTTCTCCATGTACCTCTCTCCGGAAAGAGGCCTCTTGGTATTGGGCCTGGGGTCTGGTGATATAATATTTACGGACATTAAGGAAAGAAAGACACTACGCCGGGTACAACTCCACAAAAAGGCGATTTTTGATTTTCTTCCCTTACCAGATGGCAAAACAATTCTAGCTAGCGGTGGAGATGGTGCGATTTCTCTCTGGAACCTGGATCAATTGGGTCATTTCCACTTCCAAAAGATTTGTTCATCAAGTATCCGCACTATGGCCATACACCCCAGTGGAAAGTCTATTCTCGTGGGATCAAGTGACAATAAGATCAGGATATTTGACATGGGTCTTGAACTCAAACAGGAATGGATTGCCCATAAGCTTTCTGTATTTCGACTTGCATTCTCCAGCGATGGTAAATACCTCCTTTCCACGGGCAGAGGAGCGCACCTGACTAGCTGGGATGTCAACAATGACTACAAAATGCTGCACTCAGTTCCTGCCCATTTGTATGCAGTTAACGATATTGTCTTCTCTGATGATCCGGAGATCGTGTTTTCGGGTAGTATGGACAGCAGTATAAAGATGTGGCGCACCTATGATCTAAAACTGATGAAGGTCTGTAATTTTGAAAAGAACCAATGTCACCGGAATGGTATTAACCGTTTGTTGTGGATGAGTGGAGGATTGATCTCAGTGGGCGATGACCGAAAAATTATGCGTTGGCAGTTTGAAAGGGTCTAGGGGCAGTTAAAACAACTCTGGAAGCAGTTACAATGGACCTGAATAAAGATTCTGCCCGGGCCAGTGTTTCGAGCGATCCTTCTCAGACAACAAATTGGTCATTTCGAAAAAAAATGGTGAAATTTGACCTTTAATCAACATTGTTATGCCATCATTCGATATCGAAAGTCAAGTTGATGACCAGAGCCTAGACAACGCAATCAACAATCTAAAGAAGGAAATTCTTAACCGGTTTGATTTTCAGGGTACAAACACTGCAATAGAGTTGGATAAAAAAGATAAGCGAATCTCAATTTTGACGGACAGTGAGATGCGTGTCAGGCAGGTCGAAGATGTTCTGATAAGTAAATTATTGAAGCAGAAGCTGGATCCTCAAGCTTTGGACGCCACCGAGCCTCACTATGCGGCTGGCAACATGACCCGTAAAGAGATCGTCGTCAAATCAGGGATAAGCAAGGATACAGGCCGCAAAATAATAAAGATGATCAAGTCTTCGAAACTCAAAGTACAAGCCCAGATCATGGATGATAAAATTCGCGTGACTGGCAAGAAAATCGATGACCTCCAGGCGGTGATGAAGCTTTTAAAAGAAGGGAACCTTGGTATTCCACTGCAGTTCGTCAATATGAAAAAATGAGCACTTCAAAAACCTATAATCCTGGCCAAAGTGAAGATAAATGGTACCATTTCTGGGAAGAAAACGGTTGTTTCCGCTCAACTCCAGATGAGCGTCCCCCTTACACAATTGTGATCCCACCTCCCAACGTGACTGGGAGGCTGCACATGGGGCACATGCTCAACAATACCATACAGGATATTCTCATCCGCCGCAAGCGCATGGAAGGATTCAATGCTTGTTGGGTACCCGGTACCGACCACGCTTCCATTGCTACAGAGGCTAAAGTGGTCAAGATGCTGCGTGCCAAAGGAGTCAAGAAGTCTGACCTGTCCAGAGATGAGTTCCTCGCACATGCTTTTAAATGGAAGGATACCTATGGTGGTATCATCTTGAAGCAATTACGCAAGCTGGGCTGCTCCTGTGACTGGGACCGTACGCGATTTACCATGGATGAGGATTACTACCAAGCTGTCATTAAGGTGTTTTGCGATCTCTTTGACAAAGGTTACATATACCGTGGGCTTCGAATGGTAAATTGGGATCCTGAGGGGTTGACAGCCCTTTCTGACGAGGAGGTTATCTACAAGGAAAAGCGCGGCAAACTTTACCATGTCCGGTATCGGATTGAAGGTTCCGAGAACGAATGGGTAACGATTGCAACCACGCGTCCGGAAACGATTTTAGGCGACACCGCTATCTCAGTTCATCCCAAAGACACACGTTACCAGCACCTGATCGGAAAGAGCGCGCTTGTCCCATTGTTAAACCGCCCTATTCCGGTCATTGCCGACAACTATGTAGAAATGGAGTTTGGAACGGGTTGTCTAAAGGTAACCCCAGCCCACGATATCAATGATTATGAGATCGGTCAACGCCACAATCTTGAAACCATTGATGTACTGAATCCGAATGGCACCATGAGCAAAGCTGCCCGAATGTATGTCGGAGAAGACCGTTTCATTGTTCGGGAAAAAATTACCGAGGATCTGAGGGCAGCTGGTCACATTGTTCAAGTCGAGGATCACATCAATCAAGTGGGACACTCGGAGCGGACCGATGCCATCATCGAACCACGCCTGTCCCTCCAGTGGTGGGTAAGAATGGAGGACTTATCCAAACCCGCTTACAAAGCGGTTATGGACGATACAGTTAAGCTTTTCCCAAAAAAATTCAAGAACACCTACCAACACTGGATGGAAAATATCAAAGACTGGTGTATCTCCAGGCAACTGTGGTGGGGACAACAGATACCAGCCTTCTACCTTCATTCTGAAAAGGAATTGGAAGAGGAAAATCGCCAGTACTTCGTGGCTCCTACTCCTGAAGAAGCTCTTGAAAAAGTACGTGCGGCTACAGGGAAAAATTTAAATCCCAATGACCTCTACCAAGATCCAGATGTTCTTGACACTTGGTTCTCTAGTTGGCTTTGGCCTTTTCAGGTGTTTAAAGGCATCACTGATCCAGACAACAAAGAGTTAGGTTATTACTTTCCTATCAATGATCTGGTTACCGGCCCCGACATCCTTTTCTTCTGGGTTGCCCGGATGATCATTGCCAGCTATGAATATAAAAATGAGCGCCCATTCAACAATGTCTACCTGACCGGATTGATCCGTGACGAATTGGGCCGAAAAATGTCCAAGTCACTTGGCAATTCTCCCGATCCTCTCGCATTGATAGACCTTTATGGTGCAGACAGTGTTCGAGTAGGAATATTAATGAGTTCACCAGCGGGCAATGACCTCAAGTTCGATACCCCGCTAGACCTTGAAAAAAACGGGCTCCACTCCAAGCTCTGCGAGCAGGGCCGAAACTTCTGCAATAAGATTTGGAATGCGTATCGATTGGTCTCAGGATGGGAAACTTCCGATTCGGCCCCTACCGAGACTGAGTCTCTGGCACTAGATTGGATTCAAGGCCGGGTGGCGGAAGTCAAGCTGGAATTAGAAGACCATTTTAAGAAATTCAGGATATCTGACGCACTCCTAGTCACTTACAAACTGATCTGGGATGATTTCTGCTCCTGGTTTCTGGAGATCATGAAGCCGCCTTATGGTGAAAGGCTCAGCGGCAGTACGCAGCGCCAGGTCACGGATGTATTTGAAGAGTTAATGCAAATTGCCCATCCCTTCGTCCCTTTCATCAGTGAAGAAGTATGGCAGAACTTGCGGGAACGCAAGCCCAATGAGACGATAATGCTGACTGAACTGGGTCAAGTGGATCCAGATACTCTGGACCGCCAATTGTTGAAAGATTTTGAATTCATCACCAAGGCTGTAACCGCCATTAGGGCATTCCGAAATGAAAAAGGAATCAAGAACAATGAGAGCATCCAGTTGTATGTCAATACACCATCAGAAGACTTGTTCACGCGTTATAATACTGTTCTCAACAAGTTCCTGAATATCGAAAAAATTGTATTTGCAGAAGAAGGCCCTAATCCGTCAGGAACTGTAATGGTGGAAACTTCTAAGATTTTCATCCCACTTCCCGAAATGGATTTAAAGGCCGAGCGAGAGAAGATCAACAAGGAAATCAACCGCTTGGAAAGTATGCTGACCGGGATTGAAAAAACCCTCGGTAATGAACGTTTTATGTCAAATGCAAAACCCGCGGTAGTTGAGAAAAAACTCAAGACCAAGGCAGATACACACGAGAAAATCAAATTGCTGACCGAGGCATTGGAAAGCCTGGGTTAAGGTAAAAATTTTTTGTCCTCGGAAGACCAGAGGTTTCCGTCGAACCAAATATATAATTTACCGCCTTTTGAATCTGTAACAGGCAAGGCGAGCCCCTGGTCCTTTTTGATGAGGAAGTTCTGAGAAGTACTTAGTCTTCCGTTTTGCATCCTCCAGTGGACAAAGCAAGGCTTTCCGCTTCTTTGATCGGCAGTATCCTGAATGACAACCTCCTGATCAAAATTTACAACGGCCGAGTCATTGTGGATGGTCACTTCAAATCCAGGCTTCGGTTTTTCTAAGTCTTCAAATAGCAATTGAACTTGAGGAATTCCATACCCTAATTGGTAATTATAAAAGGGTTCCAAATGTGAGATTTTCTGCAGGGTCTGCCTGATATCAACATTTGAATAATGGGGGTACAGTTGCTTCAAGCAAGCGGCCAGACCCGCGATCGACGGACATGCGAAAGAAGTCCCGCTTGCAAAGTCGAATCCTCCTTTTTTATCGGCGGCAATAACAAAGCCGGGCCCGGAAACATTTGGCTTGAGAATACCTTTTGAATTGGGCCCGTGAGAGGAATATGGCATGGGATACGCCAACATGGGGTAGGAACTTCCTACTGTCAGCACACTGGCGCCATCACCCGGGGCAGTAACATGAAAATCTTTTTTTGTACCTGTATTTCCAGCAGAACTCACCACCAAAATCCCTTTGTTATGCGCTGTCAATGCTGCTTGAGTTACGAGGGTTGTCTCTCCGTCCAGATCTTCGTATGTGTACCGTTTCTTCCCATACCCCAATGAGCTACTGATAATATCGGCTCCCATTTGGTCTGCCCATTGCGCTGCCGCCAGCCAGCAATCTTCTTCTTTCAATTTCTCCCAAATTCCATGTTCTGTCCTAGCCAACAAGTATTCAGATCCCGTTGCTGCACCCAAGTTCCTTTCGTCATACATTCCCCCCAGACAACTCATTACTGCAGTTCCATGGTCACCGTGGTGGTAAACATTACTGTCATTTTCATAAAAGTCTTTGGTCGCCACAATTTGACCATTGTCCCTGAGATACTTAAATGACCTGTGTACATCTACTCCTGCAAAACCTGCGTCAAAGATCGCTATCCGTACTCCCGAACCATTCAATTTGTACTTTTTTAGAATATCAAGCCCAATCATGTTACGCTGCAAAACCAACAGCCGTTCCATCTTCACAGAATCAATTTTTCTCATGTCTCCTGCAAATGATCCATCAGCCAGGTCTGTCGTGAATTCATTTTCATATGATTTATTTCTTCTCTCTTCCTGTTCATAATCAGCCGCTCCTCCCCAAAAACCCTCCATTGGTACCACTTCTGTGACAAAAGTCAGCCGGGAGACTTTTGTCATTTGTTCCAAATTTCCTTTGACTGTCATTGCATTGAGCCAGCGGAGCTGGAACCTTACTGAATCTACCAGTTCGGTTACGGTGGCAGTATAGTGGGAATCCAAGGGGAGATCATTTTCCTGAGGAAAATCAATCCCTTGTCGTTCTCTTCTTTCCAAGGCTTTTGGGTGAAAGTCATTCTCTGGATGTTCTGCCAATGGCTTGTCCTTAAAATAAACATAATATATCTGAGCCTCTACCGGGATATGGACCTGTATGAAAAACAAGCCAAAACCAACAAGGATCAATTGGAATAACCGCATGGTTTGAATTTGATTTTGTTTTCGGTTAATCATAATTTTTTCATCATCAAACAGACTTAAGTTAGAGATTAATTTTAACTTTTGATCTGTGCGAAGTTTAGATGTACTTACATGTCCATGAAAAACATTTATTTAACTCTCTTCCTGAATACTTTCTTCCTAGTGGGTTGTCTCAATCCACAACGGTCTAGTACTGAGGGTACTGAGGTCTGGGACGATTCCTACGAAGACGAAATAGATGAAGATGACAAGGATATTGGGGATAGAGAAGAAATAAATGGTCATGACAATGGTATACATAGACATTATTGGGATGGAGATCATCATGACTCGGAAGAATCGATAATTGACGATAGCCCAGATGATGTCCTAAATGGTACCAGCTATGATCATGACGACATGGAAAATGATGATGATTGATCAAGTGGTATGACTAGACTTATTCGGCATTTTACTCAGAATCCAAAGCGTGATTTTCTTTCAGGCCTGACGGTTGCGTTGGCTTTGGTTCCCGAAGCAGTGGCATTTTCCTTTGTTGCTGGCATAGACCCCTTGATAGGTCTCTACGGAGCCTTTATCATGGGAATTGTCACCGCTTTGTTCGGTGGTCGTCCTGGCATGATCTCTGGGGCGACAGGTGCAATGGCAGTTGTAATGGTCCATTTGATCCAAAAAGGAAATGAAGTAGGCAATGGCTTGGCGGTTCCTATTGATAACTTGGGATTGCAATGGCTCTTCATTACCCTGCTTTTTGTCGGGGTAATCCAGATTGGGGCAGGCCTCCTGAAATTAGGCAAGTTTGTCCGCTTGATCCCTCACCCGGTGATGATGGGATTTGTCAATGGGCTGGCGATTGTCATTTTCCTATCCCAAATGGGATTGTTCAAAGAGAAGATTGATGGGGTTGATCAATGGCTCCAGGGACTAGAACTGTGGACCATGATCGGAATGGTGGGGCTCACCATGGTCATCATGGTTGGAATACAGAAATTCACCAAAAAGATTCCGGCTGCCCTAACCGCAATAGTAGTAGTCGCCTGCATTGCTATCTTTGGAAATATCAATGTCAACACGGTAGGAAGCTTTATTCGGGAAGGTGGCGGAGAAGGCTTGGCAGGTTCATTGCCTACTTTTCAAAACCAATTGGCAAGTATGTTCTCAACGATCAATGGTCATTGGGAGATGATTCTATCAACGGCCTTTCTCCTGGCAGCAATTGGACTGATTGAATCTCTGATGACCCTCAACCTGATAGATGAAATCACTGATACCCGTGGAAGTGGAAATCGGGAGTGCATTGCCCAAGGCAGCGGAAACCTTCTCAACGGTCTCTTTGGAGGCATGGGCGGCTGTGCAATGATCGGCCAATCTATTATCAATGTCAATTCTGGAGGACGCGGTCGCCTGTCAGGTGTGGTTGCAGCTTTGGCATTGTTGTGCTTTATTCTCTTCGGTGCCCCTGTAATCGAACAAATTCCTCTTGCAGCCCTGGTGGGAGTAATGTTCATGGTCGTGATTGGCACCTTTGCCTGGAGTAGTTTTAGAGTGCTGAACAAGATCCCGGTCTCTGATGCAATCGTCTTGGTAGTCGTATCCGGGGTAACCGTGGTAGTAGACCTCGCCATTGCAGTCATTGTCGGAGTGATTATTTCCGCTTTGGTATTCGCCTGGAAAAATGCAACCATGATCCGGGCAAGAAAACGATTCAAAAAGGATGGAACCAAAGTCTATGAGATATGGGGGCCATTATTTTTTGGTTCGGTCCAGAACTTCAATGCCAAGTTTGATGTAAAGAATGATCCCGATAAGGTTGAGATTGACTTTATAGAGTCCAAGGTATCTGACCATTCAGGGATAGAAGCTATGCGAAATATCGCAAACAAATATCTGGATGCGGGAAAAGAAGTAAAATTGACCCACCTTAGTCCTGACTGTAAAACCTTACTTCTGAAAGCTAATCCAAATTTCGAATCGGTGATCACACACGATATCAATGATCCAAGGTACCACGTAGTCACCAACAAGCTGGATTCGACTGTGTAAAAAATCTCCTTATTCTATTGCGGATTTACACTCTGCTGAATTTCTTAAAGGTTCAGAACGACTACATATTCTTTAAGGAAGCGATCAGCTTGTCCAGGGAATCTTTGGCATCACCAAAGAGCATCCTCGTATTCTTGTGGAAAAAGAGTTCATTCTGGATACCAGCGTATCCTTTACTCATGCTCCTCTTCATGACTATAATATTTTTAGCACGGTATGCCTGAATGATGGGCATGCCATAAATGGGACTGCCAGGATCGGTTTCCGCAGCTGGATTGACTACATCATTCGCCCCAACTACCAACACTACATCTGTACTGGGCATCTGGGAATTAGCATCTTCCATTTCAACTAGTTTGGGATACGGTACATCCGCTTCTGCAAGGAGTACGTTCATGTGGCCCGGCATCCGGCCTGCGACTGGGTGGATGGGAAAATTTACCTGAACTCCTTTTTCTTCGAGTAGCTTTTCAAACTCGTGACATACGTGCTGGGCTTGGGCTACAGCCAGCCCATATCCCGGGACAATAGAAATCTTGCTAGCGTAAGCACACAGAATAGCTGCATCGGTAATTGTTATTTCTTTTACGATTTGATCTCCTTCCTGGCCCTTCCCACTACCACCACTGTTTCCTCCAAAGGCACCGATCAAGACATTGCTTAGGGGGCGGTTCATAGCACGACACATTAAAATGGTAAGGATGGTACCTGCCGACCCAACCAAGATTCCTCCGGTAAGCATAATAAGATTGTCATAAAGGAAGCCACCAAAGGCAGCGGCAATTCCTGTAAACGAGTTGAGCAGTGAGATGACCACAGGCATATCAGCACCTCCGATCGGAAGTACAAAGAGTATTCCATAGAGCAAGGATACACCCAGAATGATCCAAACAATGGAGGAACCGAAGATTCCGGGGTCTACAATACCCACTACGATCAAGGAAATAATTCCAAACAGGAAGATCAGATTGACAACCTGCAACCAACCCAAGAAGATATCTTTTACCTTTCCAGCAAGCTTGGCATAGGCGACAATACTACCACTGAAGGAGACGCTTCCAATCAGTAAACCGACAAAGACAATGATCAAGAATCCGGTGTCAGGCTGAGCATGCCCTCGGAATTCAATAAGCGAAATAGCGGCGGCACAGGCTCCCCCCATTCCATTGAAGAAGGAAACCATTTCAGGCATTTTGGTCATTTTTACCCTCACCGCCATTAACCAACCGATACCTGTACCAATCACCATAGCAGCTAAAATCAAGGGGATATTGCCAATATGGTTATCTCCCTTGGTGTGAAAGATGATTGTTCCAAGAATAGAGATGAACATCCCAGTTGCAGCGATGAGGTTACCGCGACGAGCAGTTTTAGGACTACTCAACATTTTAAGTCCTACGACGAAGGATATTGAGCCAATCAGGTAGATCACCCCGAGAATAAAATTGTTGTGCATGGCTTATTTTTTGTCTTTTTTCTTGAACATTTCCAGCATCCTGTTTGTCACTACAAATCCTCCTACTACATTGAGTGTTCCCAGCACCACCGCCACGAACCCCAGCGTAAGTGCCAGGTAATCATCAGATCGAGCATGTCCCATCACAATGATTGCTCCTATGATAACAACCCCGTGAATAGCATTGGCACCAGACATAAGGGGAGTATGGAGTACGGCGGGTACATTGGAGATAACTTCGACCCCCAATAAAACGGAGAGGATGATAAAGTAGATATAGTGTTCGTTGCTGAGAAAGAAATATGAAATAGCTTCCATAAAACGGTGATTAATTGAAATTGGATGGGCAGGAGAATTATTGTGACAGGGCCTTTTGTACTCTTTCGTGGACCACTTCCCTGTTGTGGGTGATAAGGGTTCCTGCGACCAGATCATCTTCAAGGTTAAGGTTCAACTCCCCTTCCTTGACAATAAGCTTTAGAAAATTTAAAACATTATTGCCAAACATCATGCTAGCATCTTGCGGCATGGAGGAAGCCAGGTTGGAATCTCCAATGATGGTTACTCCCTTGTGTAAGATGGTCGCATCATTCCTGGTTATTTCACAGTTGCCTCCGGCTATTGCGGCCAAGTCAACTACTATAGACCCAGGCTTCATTTTCTCTACAGTCTCTTTGGTAAGCAGAACCGGTGCCTTGCGACCTTGGATCAAGGCGGTACAGACTACCACATCAGATTCCGAAGCCTGCTTGGCGATCGCTTCGGTCTGCCTTTTGATAAATTCTTTTGTTTGCTGCACTGCATACCCCCCTGCCTCTATGTCCTCTTTCGCACCCTCAACGTCCACGAACTTGGCACCTAGACTAAGGACCTCCTCTCTGGCTGCAGTCCGTACATCAAAGGCATGTACAACAGCCCCCAGACGTCTGGCGGTGGCTATAGCCTGCAAACCGGCTACCCCGGCTCCAAGGACCAATACCTTGGCAGGGATGACCGTGCCCGCAGCAGTCATGAACATGGGAAAAAATCGTCCCAGATGGTTAGCTGCCAGGATTATCGCTTTGTAACCAGAAACGGAACTCATGGAGGACAAGATATCCATAGCCTGGGCTCTGGTGGTCCGCGGCAAGAGATCTAGGCTAAAGCTGGAGATACTTTGCTGGATCAATTGACTAACCAGATTATGGTTAGTCAAAGGGTTAAAAGCAGCCACCAACACTTTTCCCTCTGCAATGGCCCGGATATCTGATTCAGAAGGTGCTGTAACCTTCAAAATGACGTCTGAATTCTTCAAAATTTCGGAACGGCTTCCAATGGTAGCTCCTTTGTCTTGAAAAGAGACATCACTGACAAAAGCCTTTTCCCCCGCACCGGACTCTACCAATATCTGCGCAACGTTTAACTCTAATAAATCAGTGACATTCTTGGGTGTCAATGGAATTCTCCGGTCACCCTGCTGCTCTGCGAGTACACCTATGATCATTGTAGCTGCATTTTTTCGGTGAAAGTAATAGAAGTCGGGATATATTCAAGGGATAATTGATTTTTAAACTGAACTCGCACATATGTATGACGCACTGTTTCAAGCTTTTCATCAAAGGGTACACTTTTCTGTGAACAAGCCAATTTATGTGAACAGGTCGACCTGTCTCTTCCAAGCTGATGCTCAGAAGAGTAAAATCTAAGCACTCTTATTTTTATTCCCACCAAGATTAGGGCTCAGGTTCAGTAAACCCTTCAACTGTTTGTACCAATAAGTAGATCCCAGAGAAACGGCACCAATGGATATAAACAACCCCAATAGTTTGTTGAGCCACCACCAGTAGACCTCATCATCGTCTATCCCTTTGTGATCAAACCAGGGAACTGTTTCTGTTTTCCACCCCAAAGGAAGCTGGTGTACCTCATTGATCTGATGCTTCAATGAATCGATCAAAGAACCTATGTTCTGTTGAGTTGTATCCTTTCCGAGAGCGTAGGCTACAGCCTGGGCATCACTCACAAAATTTTCTGCTGCTTTTACCGCAGCTGTCCGGAGTTCATTGTCGTTCCACAATTCCCTGGTCAAGCGTACAGAATCTGCATTCAATGAAAAAACCATTATCACGGCTACCCCTCCGACAAAGAAACGCATGCGCTTTTTGTACAATTCTGTAAGATCATACATAGATTTGTTAAACCAATTTTCCAAACCCGATTTGATATTTTCGATCCTCTTGGAGCCATCATTCAGGATATCCAACAAACGGTTTCTAACTTTGGAATCACTGATCTTCTTGATCCTACTTTCAAGCGCCTTGAATTGAGCTATTTCCTTAGAACCAAAAACAAGCAGAGAAAACACGCCCTCACAAAATTCCTTGTTGTTAAACCATTTCTGTAGTTGTGAGCTTAGACTGGCCATAGTACCTGGATCAGCATTTAGAATTTGGGTCAATCTCGTTCTCGTCGCTTCGTTATCTAATTCCCCAATTCTGGCAAGTATGGCCTTGTAAGAAGAAGAATCTTTGTGAAAAGACTGGATCAGATGAATACAGGCTTGGGCAAACCGGGGATTTTCGAAATAATGCTGAACATCTTCTTCCATGGGTTTTAACTCTGCTGGACTTGCGTTAATGATCCCAAGAAGATCAGTTTTCACAGTACCATCAGCTAATTTATTGATTCTGCTCAAGAAGCTGTTGTACAATGAAGAATCTCCATATCCGCCCAATAGATCAAGCACGGCACTCGAGAAATCTTTGACATTTATATATGTGATATTTCCTGCCTTAGCCTTGACAGAAGAAGAGATCAAATGGTGGTTGTAAAGCCCATCAACTATGCCATTGTATTCCTTTTCTCCCAGAAGTTCCCCCATGGTGGTTCTCAGATGTTTTGCCCGTAGCTTCCTAAATTTTGAAAATAATTCCACTACCGTGGAACATATAGTACTCAGGGCAAAAAAAGCAAAAAAAAGCCCTATACCCACTTCGATAAACTCAATTCCAAACATAAGGTGGAGCGTTTTGAATATGATGATCTTCGGACCCTTTAAGGTCTGAATTATAACACTAAAATAAAAAGAAAGTCTTTAAAAAGCGCAGGCCCCGCTATATTGCGGGGCCTACACCAATACCGAAAAAATTAAAAACCTATATGATTGCTACTGGAAATAAATATACGGTATTTAATTCATTAATATAGGGTCAATTTTGGATTGATCTCATTTACATAGGCGAGAATTCCGCCTTT
>JBFGVE010000067.1:0-14769 GCA_041565275.1 Bacteroidia bacterium | reverse complement strand
ACTATGGTCATTTGATGCTGGATGATCTCAACCTAAGAGTTCGTAAGCAGGGAACTGGTTATATTGGAAACAAGTACGGTTACCAGGTGGGATTGAAATATATCAATGCGTTCTGGGTGCCTCGTCTGGACATTCAATTAGAATACAACCGGATCCGGCCATATACCTACCAGCATTTTAACCCGTCTGCCAATTATTCTCACTATGGTCAATACTTAGGGCATTCCAACGGAGCCAATCTTTACGACTTTAATATCATTGTAAGATACCAGCCCTTTCCTCGCTGGAGCGCCTACCTCGGATATACTCATTTGACCAAAGGTCTTGACCTGAACGGGGAAAACTACGGTGGAGATATCTGGACCCCCTATACAGACTACTTCCAAGTGTTCAACAACACCGTAGCCCAAGGAGAAAAGTTTCAGGTAGACCAAGTATATGGAAGGATCAGTTACCAGGTGTTGAAACTAGATGCATTTGCCGAGTTGGAAGGCCGCTACAGGAAGGAAAACAACAACAGTTCTGCCAGTGTATTGGGAACTCTTCGACTAAATCTTCCCACTACCCCGATCAAATTTTAAAACACAACTAGACAATATACAGGCCAATACTCTACTTAGACACGAGAGCTAAATTCCGGCTTCTACCCTTTCGACCACATTCTGCAGGAAAAGAATTGACTTGATGATATCAACTTTATCTGCGTAGGGGATCAAGCTGGTAAGGGACTCACCCATAACTGAATTGTGGTTCCCCACGGTTCCGTCCATTTCTTTGATAGCGCCATTGTTATTTTTGGTATTGGGGATTCCCATGCCAGCCAATGAAACAGCGTCTCCTTTCTGATTGAATGGGATATAAGGGAGCAGAAGATTCAGTTTATTGACTTGTGCAACGTAGAGACGACTCAACTCCAGTTTGCCCATTTTGTCCAATTCTCCAACTGTATAATGTTTATTAGCTGCGCCTCCAGGAACTTGTGAGTAACCTGTTTGCACCAGTCCTATTGCGAGGGCAATTATAAAAAAGATCTCTCTCATCGGTCATTGATTATTTACTACTTGATAACTGTTAACTTCCTCTGATAAAAGTAGCTCTTTGGTCAAAGATAAAACTATTAGGTAATGGATTTTATTTACCGCAATCAGCCTTAATCTTCTTGAACTTCTCGTATGACTCATTGTAAGACTCATCATTAGAACTCAAGTTGATGCAGATGGATATCAGTGCGGAAAGGGTTTCGCTATCACAAGGAGAAACCTCAAGTGATTTTTCCAGGTAGGGGAAGGCAGTCTGGTAGTGCTCATCACCCTGCATTTGCAAGTCCTTTGCTTTTTCAAAATCATCGGAAATATTGTTTGCTTCCTTGTAGGCTTCAACACCTTTGTTTACATACAAGGCACCAAGGTTGAACCACGCGATCTGCTTGCTGGGATCAATTTGGGTTGCTGTTTTGTAGACCTCTTCAGCTGAGGCCAAATCCACTTTCTCAAGCAGTTGAGCAAAAGCGACATGCAAGATATAGTTATCTGGTTCTTCTTTGGTAGCTACTTCAAACTTTGCAATTGCTTCTTTCAGCTTGTCAGGGGTATTTAACAGAATGTCCAGCTCAAAACGGCTTAAATCCTCTTTGGCACTCGAATACTGCTGGTTGATAGATTCGATCTGCTTTGCATTCAGTTTGTCCTTCATTTCCAGAAAGCGGTTATGCTCGGCATTCAGGGCCTTCTTGCCATCGGCAATTGACTTCAAAGATGCATCCAGATCATTATGAGCATAACGCTCGATCAATGCCTTACGGTAAAATACGTAGGCGATCAATTGATCCGGCTGGGCAGGTGTATTCGCCTCGAATACTTCACCTGCCTTGACAAAATTCTTGTAGGCATTGGCGGTATCTTTTAGATTTAAGTAGGCCTGTCCCCTGAGGTCATATCCCAAGTGGACGGTAGGACTAACTTCTGTCGAGGCATCCATGTACTTGATGGTCTCTAAATAAGCTTCTTTCTTTTCAGAATCGGTAAGGTTGTTATCATATGTACTGTTGAGGATGGCTACACCTCCTTGTAAAAGCATGGAATTGATCATCAGCATCTGGGCATCAACCTTTTTTCCCCATTTACCATCATCGTATTTAAGGGCATTTTTGAAGTCCCCGTAAGCATCCAAGACAGCCCCTTCCAAAAAATCCTGTTCTTCGGTACTGAGAACTTCTGCCGCATTGGCATTCTCTCCCGCCCCAGCCAACTTACCAGCCAACTGACGCATATAGTTAATGCGTGCCATTCCACGGTAATAAAATCCTTTGGGCCGGGTTTTTTCTTTGAGGCCTTCGGGATTTTCAAGACCGGCATTGAAGGCGGTTATGGCCTTCTCAAAGTCTTGTTGGTTGTAGGCAACGACTCCGGTGGTGATCTTAACGTCCCCGCTCTGAGCAAAAACCGTCTGTCCTACTGTGAACAACGCTACATAGAAAACGGAGAACACAAATTGTTTCATCATGTAATACTTTTAATCCTAGAAACTGAAAAATAATAGATTACTCCTCTTGATCATTGCCAATGTGGGGGGTCTCATCAATGCCTGTCTCTTCTTCCGCAACGCCTTCAGCATTATCATCGTATTCTTCCTCCTCTTTTTCTGCCACTTTTGTCACTGCAGCAATCTCATCTCTATCCATAATCCGGATCAAACGAACACCCATCGTATCCCTGCCTGCTTCGCGGATATCCTCAATAGACATGCGGATAGAGATTCCATTTTTAGTGATGATCATAAGATCCTCGGAGTTGTCTTCATCGATAATTTTTATCGCGACCAGATAACCGGTTTTTTCTGTTACTTTCAGCGTCTTAACCCCTTTCCCCCCTCGCCTGGTAATCCTGTAAATGTGCTCCCCGGTGTCAGGGTGGTTCAAAGGGGTCTGTTTACCGTACCCTTTTTCAGATACAACCAACAGGCTGGCCGCCTTTTTTTCGGATACAACAACCATGCCAACAACTTCATCAGAATCTCCCTTGAGAGAGATGCCTCTTACACCAGTTGAATTCCGTCCCATATTCCGCACCTGATTTTCTTCAAAACGGATTGCGCGGCCAGATCGTGCGCCCAAGAGCACATGGTCTCCGGGACGAACGAGTTTTGCCTCCAGTAATTCGTCTCCCTCATTGATTTTAATAGCGTTAATGCCAGTCACGCGGGGCCGACTATACGCCTTCAATAAGGTCTTTTTGATCACACCCTTTTTAGTACACATGATGATGGAGGTATTTTGCAACTGGTCCTCATCCTCCAAACTGGGAACGGTAATAAAGGCCTTGATCTTGTCGTCTTTCTCGATCTGGATAAGGTTTTGGATCGCTCTCCCTTTAGAAGTACGGCTGCCTTCTGGGATCTCGTAGACCTTCAACCAGTGACAACGACCCTTCTCAGTAAAGAAAAGCATATAATTATGAGTCATCGAAGCAAAAAGGTACTCGATGAAGTCTTTGTCTTTTTTGCCTGCGGCCTTTGCTCCACGGCCCCCCCGGTGTTGCCGACGGATCTCGTCTGAAGGCAAACGTTTGATATATCCTTCGTGAGAAATGGTAATAACCACTTCCTGATTGGGTATAATATCTTCTATGCTGAGATCAGCAGTAGTGTACTCTATGGAAGAGCGGCGCTCATCACCGTACTTGTCCCGCATCTCTGCAAGCTCCTCTTTGATGATCTCCATTCTGAGAACCTCATCCGAGAGGATTTCATTGTACCGAGCGATGGTTTTCATCAATTCATCGTACTCAGCCCGGATCTTATCACGTTCCAAACCTGTCAATCGCTGAAGCCGCATATCCAGAATGGCTTTGGCCTGGATTTCACTGAGGCCAAACTTAGTCATTAACCCAACCTTTGCTTCATCAGGATTTACAGAGGCACGGATCAGAGCAATCACTTCATCCAGGTGGTCCAACGCGATTAGCAATCCTTCCAGAATGTGAGCGCGTTTTTCAGCTTCTTTCAGCAGAAATTCTGTTCTCCGGATGACTACTTCGTGACGATGCTCTACAAAGTATTTGATCTGATCTTTAAGATTCAGGGTCATTGGCCGACCCTTGACCAGACAAACATTGTTTATACCAAAGGTGGTTTGCAGCTGAGTGTACTTGAACAAATTATTGAGAACGACGGATGCCATCGCATCACGCTTTATGTCATAAACGATCATCATTCCATTCCGGTCAGAGAAATCGTTCAAGTCGGAGATACCTTCAATCCTTTTGTCATTGATCAGAGCTACAGTTTTCTGAAGGAGACTTTCTTTGTTGACTTGATATGGAATTTCAGTAACGACAATGCGCTCGCGTCCATTTTTCAATTCTTCAATTTTAGCCTTAGCTCGAATAACTACACGTCCACGCCCTGTTTCGTATGCTCTGAGGACACCTTCATAACCATAAACGATCCCACCAGTAGGAAAATCAGGAGCAGAAATAATTTTGGAGAGTTGCTGCCATGTGATTTCTTCTTCTGCAACACGGGCGTCAATGTAAGTGATGCAAGCATTGATTACCTCTGTAAGATTGTGAGGGGCCATGTTAGTGGCCATTCCCACTGCAATACCTGATGCACCATTAACCAGCAGATTGGGGATCCTGGCCGGGAGCACGGTGGGTTCCTTGAGAGATTCATCAAAGTTAGGGCGAAAATCGACCGTATCTTTGTCAATATCTGCCAACATCTCCTCAGCGATCCGGCGGAGGCGGGCCTCCGTATATCGCATCGCAGCAGGATTGTCACCATCTATAGAACCGAAGTTTCCCTGTCCATCGACCAAGGGATACCTCAAACTCCACCATTGGGCCATTCGTACCATCGCATCGTACACAGCTGTATCACCATGAGGGTGATACTTACCCAATACTTCGCCTACAATACGGGCGGATTTTTTGTAGGGGCGGCTCGCACCTAACCCCAGCTCAGTCATACCGTATAAAACACGCCTGTGAACCGGCTTTAGTCCATCCCGGACATCAGGAAGTGCGCGAGAAACGATTACAGACATCGAATAGTCGATGTAAGCTGACTTCATTTCCTCTTCGATAACGCGGCTGACTATCTTTCCTCCATCTGACATATTATACTATTCGATCTCGATGATTAGCTAAACAATGTGGCAATTTACGCAAATAAGGACTTGCTAAGAAGGAGGGTTTTCAACATTTATACCTAATTTTCAACGACAAATTAAATGTGGTCCTGAACACAGTTGTGTCGATCAGGGCAATCCATGCAAATCTAATTCTGGTTTCCAAAAAGTTTTAAATCCGTATTGGCACCAGTACCTTCCGGAATGGAGATCACTCTTCCGCTTTACGCACAGTCAGAGATGTAAACCATCATTTTAAGTGGGGATGAGAAGCACATTCAATTGAAAAATCCCCTCATACAGTTGAGAAAACTGTCTCCAAAGGTATGGGCAGTTACCGACCTCTGGCAAGCTAGGGTATTTGATAGATTCAATGAATCTTAACCACGGGCAGCGGCAATGACCTCAACGTTAACCTTGGCCTTCACTTCTTTGTGAAGATCGATTACAACAACGTGAGTACCGACTTCCTTGATCGCGCCGTCAAATGCAACGCGCTGGCGTTCGATATCAAATCCAACCTCTTCAAGCTTGTTGGCGACCATCAGAGGAGTAACAGAACCAAACAGGCGTCCATCAGGTCCGGCAAGTGTTTCGATCTTGAGCTCCAGCGCTTCAAGGCCTTTAGCGATTTGCCTTGCTTCATTAATAATATGTTCTTTACGGTGCGCTGCTTGACGGAGATTTTCTTCGATGATTTTTCTGCTGGTAGCCGTTGCCAGAATTGCAATCCCCTGAGGGATTAGATAGTTGCGGGCGTACCCGGGCTTCACTGAGACAATATCATCTTTTTCACCCAAGCCCTTTTGATATTTCAACAAAATGATTTCCATGGATAATTACTTGGCATTGTCGGTAACGAAAGGAAGAAGGCCTAAGTGGCGAGCACGCTTGATAGCAACTGCCAATTGACGCTGAAATTTAAGACTGGTCCCGGTAATACGACGAGGAAGGATCTTCCCTTGATCGTTCAGAAACTTCCTGAGGAAGTCAGCATCTTTATAGTCAATGTACTTGATGCCATGCTTCTTAAATCGGCAATACTTTTTAGCATTACGGCCTGAACTGATCTTATTTTGGGCGGTAGGGCCAATACCCTTATCTTTTTTATATGCCATGATTGTCTTCTTATCCTTTCGCTTTTTTCTTGCCAAACCCTAACTCACGACGCTTTATATTGAAAGCAGCATGGTGCTTTTCAACTTTTACAGTAATGAAACGAATGATCTTTTCATTGTAGCGGTACTCTCGCTCCAAAGGTTCGATCAATGTTCCTGGTGCTGTGAATTCGATGTAAGTGTAATAAGCAGAATTGAAGCGTTTGATTTCGTATTCCAGCTTCTTCTGGCCCCAGTGTTCCAGATTGGTAACCTCACCGCCACCATCTTTGATGGTTGATTCAACTTTGCTCACGATCTTTTCGTACTCTTGCTGATCAAGATCGGGAGCTGTCAGGAAGATCGTCTCGTACATCAACTTGATGTTGGAGAGATCGATTTTAATCTCATTTATCATAATCTGTCTAAAACCTTGGAAAATGCCCCAGGGGAGCGGTTTTTAAAAAATGAATGACAAAGGTAGTGATATTTTCCAAAATGGCAACCGCTTATATTCCCTCTTTCTCTCGCTTCTCAAATTCAAAAATGGATTTGTAGATCACGTCTTGGATCCGCGAGCGAATATTTTGTCGCTGCAGTTTTTTGTTTTCGGCAGAGGGATAGGTCCGGTTTGATAAAAAAATATAAACAAGATGGTATTGAGGATCCACCCAAGCTCCTATTCCTGTAAAACCAGTATGACCAAAGGTATATTGTGATGCATAATCTGAACAGGGGTTGCTCTTCCCTTCCCTCATTTCAGCTTTGTCCCAGCCTAATCCTTTACGGCTGTCGGTACGCTGCTGTTTAGTGAATTGGTCTACAATTGACCTGGGAAAAAACTCCAGGTCACCATAGCGCCCGCCATTCTCAACCATCAGTAGCAACTTGGCAAGGTCATACATATTGGAAAAGAGTCCTGCGTGACCTGAAACTCCCCCAAGCATCGCACTTGCCTGGTCATGGACGTAACCCTGGATCTTCTTGTTACGCCAGTACTTATCCTCTTCCGTCGGAGGGAATGTCTTCCCAAAAAGCCTGTCCCCGGCTACAAAAGCAGTATTATTCATCCCCATAGGACGGTAAAAAACCGAATCTACATATTCGTCCAGACCCACTCCGGTCACTGATTCTATGATCTTTTGCATGACCATCATACTCAGATCCGAATACCGGACTCGGTTGTCGGTACGGACGTCAGACCCAACTATTTTTACCCACATACTGTCCTGGTAATCCCGGCACATCCAGAGGTTGTCTACCACCTTGACACAATAGTATCCGGTAGAATCATTGTTGTAAATATCCTCATTCAAGGCGCCGGCAGAATCAAGAGTTGACTGGTAAAAAGGGATCCAGGATTTGAAACCTGCATCGTGACGAAGCAGGTTTCTCACTTTAATGTGAGTTAATCCCCTCTCCCGGAAATCCTTGATGTAAGCGGACACGTGTTCGTCCAGATCGATCAACCCTTCGGAAACGAGCTTCATCGCTGAGATGGTGGTTGCAGCAATTTTTGTTACGGAAGCAAGGTCCCATACGGTATTGATCGGATCAATGGGCTTTCCACCGTTGTATTCAGTTTTTCCGTAGGTTTTCTCAAATACCACTTGATTGTTCCGCATAACAAGCACTGCACAGCCCGGAGTCGCGCCCGAATTAACTGCTTCATAAGCAATGTCATCAATGCCTTCCAAAACTGATCCATTCATTCCGGCATCTTCCGGAGCTGAAAACCGAAACCTGGGCAATGCTTCCCAAGTTATCGAACGGCCTTCCGGGAATTGCTCAGAAGCCGTAACCGGTAGGATCCCGTCTACCGGGATCGCTCCAAAAATTGCTTCTGCTCCGGCCACCTTGGCTGCGTCCTGGTTTTCATAAGCTACCAGTATTGCATCAGAAGACTGCCCAAAATATGTAAGTGCATAAGGGCTACCGAAAAGAACGGTGACCACATCGGGGCCCAATGATTTAAGTGACTCCAGGAATCCTGTGGTAGAAGTACTGATCCCAAAGTTTTTGCTGGCCCACTTGCTCATCCCATCTATGCCAATGATCACAGTGTTATAATCCGACAATCTTCTTAACAAGTTTTCCTGCTGACCGCTACTGGCAACCTTTGGAAGTGAAAAGTGGGTCACTTGTCCATATTTTTCCAGCGTGCCATAGAAAGGCTTCCTGTCAATGGAACCAATCTCAACCACAGCGATTTTTCGGTTTTCCAGGCTCCTTAGGGGTAAAATATCTCCTTCGTTCTTGACAGAAGTGATCGCTGCTTGGTAAAGCCTCTTTCTCAAGGCTACTGCCCCCGGCGAATTCAAGGACTCAATATCCGGCTTGTTACTAAGTTTTTGCAAATGCAATCCAGTCCACTCCTTTGCGATCAGTATTTTCAATACCCGGCGGTCCAGTTCTTTTTCAGATACTTCGCCACTCTGAATTGACTTCAAAATAAGTTCTTTTGCCTTGGGAACATCTTTGGTAAAAAGAAGTACATCATTGCCAGCTTTGAAAGCTTTAAGATCAGTTTCCCCGTCGGCCCAGAACTTAGTTACTCCCTTCATTCCCAAAGCATCGGTAAAGATCAAACCCTTAAAACCCATCTCCTCCCTGAGGAGTCCGTTCACCACTTTGGGGGACAAAGTCGATGCAAGGTTTTTCGTGTTATCAAGTACAGGAATGTAAAGATGGGCAACCATGACACCGGGGATATCATTTTCAAACATAAAGCGGAAAGGATACAACTCAACAGAGTCAAGACGCCCCCGGCCGTGCTCAATGATGGGTAAGTCCAAGTGAGAATCAGTATCGGTATCCCCATGTCCGGGGAAGTGTTTGGCTGTTCCTATACAGTTGGCATATTCCATTCCCTTAATATAATGCAGCCCTTTGATGGCTACATTACGAGGGTTTTCTCCAAAGGAACGATCATTGATGACAGGATTGCGAGGATTGTTGTTGACATCGACTACCGGAGCAAAATTGACTTGGATTCCCACTGCACGGCATTGACGGCCAATCTCCAGCCCCAGCTCAAAGATGGGCATGCTGTCGCGGATCGCTCCGAGGGTCATATTCTTCGGGAAGCGGATCGTACTGTCTAGCCGCATACTAAGACCCCATTCTGCATCTGTCGCCATCAGCAGGGGGATCTCTGATGCTTTCTGGTAGCGGTTGATCAGGTTTACCTGGCGCCCCGGCCCACCTTGCATAAAGATCAGGCCACCGATCTTTTCTTTTCGGATCAATCGCTCTATCTGAGCAAAATGGTATTCATCCTTGTTTGAATAAGCCGCAACCATGAACAACTGGCCTACCTTTTCTTCCAAAGTCATGGAATCCAGCTTATTCTCAGCCCAGATACCAATCCGATGCTTTTTCAGATCATTGTCATCTCGGCCGATAGCTTTAAAGAAGAAGTTGGGGAAAGCAAGCGCAAGTGTAGGAAGCAATATTGCCAACCCCATTGTCAGTACCTTCCGAAGGCGTAAGTTCTTCTCCATTGAAATCATCTCATCCAAATCTAGGGATTTACCTTTCAATCATTTACGATGTATACACATTCTATGTTCAGGAAATAGGACGTTTTAATCTTCTTGCGCTAATTCCCATAAGACTATACCAGGAGGAACCATGCCAGAAAAGCATATTGAACACTTCGAATTGATCAAAAACTATTTTAGGTCCAAAGTCACCATATCTACGGGCAACACCTTTGAAACCCCTTGTTCAGGCATGGTCACACCATACATAACATTTGTTGCAGCCATGGTACGTTTGTTGTGAGTAACAAGAATGAATTGGGAATCTTTGGAGAATTCACGGATGATATTGCTGAACTTGTCGATGTTGGCATCATCAAGAGGAGCATCAACTTCATCAAAGATGCAGAAAGGAGCTGGTTTGAGCAGGTATATTGCAAACAACAAAGAGATAGCTGTAAGGGTCTTTTCACCTCCGCTCAGTTGGTTGATGGTGAGCGGGCGTTTGCCTTTGGGCTTAGCCATGATTTCAATCCGGGAATCAAGCGGTTCTCCGGGGTTCTCAAGTTTGAGATCACAGGTATCTCCCGGATAGAACAGGTGCTGAAATACTTTTTTGAAGTTATCTTTTACCTTCCCAAATGCCTCCATGAATTTCTCCGTGGCGGTTTTATCAATCTCGGAAATAGTACTCATCAAGAGTGCTTTTGAGTCTACAAGGTCCTTCTTCTGCTCTTCAATAAAAGAAACCCTTTCCTTCATCTCGTCAAATGCCTCCACCGCCATGTGGTTAATTTCTCCATAACTTTGAACACGATGGCGCATTTTTAACATCTCCTCTTCCACCCCTTCTGCCGAATATTTCTCCAACCCATCCGGAAACAATTCCTCCTCGTCCAGGTCACTTATATCTACCTTGAATTCAACCTCCATTCTTTCTTTGAGAGAGTTGAGTTTTATCCTGATATCGGTTATTCGTTCCTGGATCTTTTCCTTCTCCTTGTCTTGGACTTCTTTTTTCTTGCGCTCTTCCCGGATCAGGTTTTCCGTCTGCTGGATGCCGATCCGCATCTGTCCAACGACTTGCTCCAGTCCTCCGGTATGCTCTTCTTTTTGTTTCTTCTCAGCATACAAGGTTACAACTTCCTCATCGTCCTGCATGCTGTTGTTGACCAGGTCGTGGATACTGGATTTAGTTTCCACCAACTCTGTCCTGTTTTTTTTGTCAGTCAGTTCCAATTCTTGCAGGCGATCTTCCTTCTGCTTTGCATCCTTTTCCAGCATCTCCAGGTGGTTTTTTAACTGGATATACTTAATGTTTTGCTGGTTGAATGCCTGGGATTTTTCTACAACCTCACTTTCTTTGCCCTCCATTTGGGTCTTGACTTCATTGAGGATAGCCAGTTGCCCATTCACCGCGACTTTAAGTTTCTGGAGTTCAGGTATAGCCAACTCCACAGAATTTTTCAGAGACTTTATTTCCTGGCCGATCTGATCGGTGCGTTGTCCAGTTCGTCTTAAGAATTCGAGATGTTCCTGCTCTCTGGCTTGTAACACCCCCAGTTCTTTATTTTTTTGTTGTAGGGCTTGGTTTTGCCTGTCCAACTCCTTACCGATTTTCTTTTCGCGAAATCCTTGGTGCCGCTGCTCCTGCTTGTGCAGTCTGGTCTTCAATTCATTCAGTTCCCTTTCAAGGTCCTTGATCTCTTGGTCCAGTTTTTGAAGATTGCGTGCCCGTCCCAAGCGTTTTCCCTGAAAAAGACCGACAGAACCACCTCCCAGCCTGTATTTCCTACGCTGCAAATCTCCCTGGCGGGTAATGAAGACCAGCCCTTCAGGTATATCTTCCGGGATCATCTGATCTTGGTTAACAACATAGACTTTGTCAAGCAGGTATTCTGCCAGCTTTCTAAATTTCTCTCCGACTTCCACCACGTCCAGTGCCGCAACTGCCCCCTCGATCTCAACTTTCCCAAAAGGTTTGTAATCTGCAAGTTCTTCCAAAACAAAGAAATTGGCACGGCCTTTTGAAGAATCGGACAGCAACTTGATAGCTTGATAGGCATGAACCCGGGCTTCAACAATGTAATAGCTCAGGTAAGACTCGAGTAAGCTCTCGAAGGCGACTTTATAAACATCATTGGTATAAAAGATGTCTGACAACAGAGGTGCATCTTTTACCCAATCCGCAGATTTTTTCAGAAACTTGACAGACTCCGGGAAGCCCTCCAGATTTTCTACCAGGGATTTTGTCAGTTGGTATTCATTGAGCCGGGCGTCCAGGTACCGGTTTTTTTTGTATATCTCATCCTTAAGCTCCTCTATCAACTGTGTCGATTTCTCAAGGGCTGCATCATTCTCATCTTTCAACCGCCTCAATTCAGCAGTTGTACTGTTCAGGACCGCTACATCATCGCTGAGGACTCTCAGGCGACCAGCAAACGCATCCATTTCCTCTTCCCGGTTCGATTTATCCTTTTCGTTCCGTTCGATTTCTTTGTGGAAACTCTGGATCTGAATTTGTTTGATCTCAATCTCCTGGGACAATCTGTTAAGGGTTTGTTCTGATCTCCGATGCTTTTCCGCATATTCCTGCGCCTTTAGCTTCAGCCGGTCAAGGACTTCTTTGGCATCTTCCTGTTCAGCCTTCAATTGGCCAAGCAGGGATCTTGCGCTCTCATGGTCCACCTCCACTTCTTGTAGCCTGGTTTGGATCAGATCCAACTCATCCCTGGTTCGGGCATAAACTTGTTTGTCCTGTTCCAATTGCTGTGAAATTATAATTTCGCGCTTTTGCAAGTATTTCAGGCGTTCATTGCGTATGGATTTATCTTTTTCAATCTCCTTGATCCTGGAGATATGCATGTTCAGGTCTTTCTGTGACTCCGACAATTTGTTTTCATGATCCAAGTGCTGCCGCTGCAATTCCAGGATCCTGGCCTCCTGCTTGGCAATAGTCGATTGAATTTGAGCCGTTCGGTCTTCAAAATCTTTTTCTTCCAATTGGACGGATACATATTCTTCCCTCAAGTGCCGAATAGCAAACCAAGTATGTTGCGAGCTGACTACCCTGTATTTGTCTTTGATCTCAAAATAGCGTTTTGCCTTCTTTGCCTGCTTCTCTAAAGACTTTAGCTGTTTGCCGATCTCAAAAAGGACATCCTCTACGCGTTCGAGGTTTTTTTCCGTATCCTCCAGTTTACGAAGGGTCTCTTTTTTCCTGATCTTGTACTTGGAAATTCCAGCTGCCTCTTCGAACAACATCCGCCGTGAGTTTTCTTTGTCATTCAAGATCTCATCTACCATTTTCAACTCAATGATGGCATAAGAGTCTGAACCTATTCCTGTATCCAGGAATAGGTTCTGGATATCTTTGAGGCGGCAGGGGATGTTGTTGATGGCGTAGGAAGAGTCTCCATTGCGGTACAGTTTCCTGGTCACTGCCACAGAACTGTACTCGGTGGGGAGAATGTTTTTGGTATTTTCAAAAGTGAGGGTAACGCTGGCAAAAGAGCTTTTACGCCGCTTGATAGTTCCGTTAAAGATGACATTCTCCATCTTATCAGAACGCAACTTACGCGTCTTCTGCTCTCCCAATACCCACCTGATCGCATCTACAATATTTGACTTTCCGCATCCGTTGGGTCCTACTACACCAGTGATCCCTTTGTCAAACAGGAAGGTCGTCTTGTCCGCGAAGGACTTGAAACCAGATATGTCAAGGCTCTTCAACTGCATGTGAACATTCTCGCAGAGCAACTTTGCAACAGCTCATCTGAACAATACCCCTACAAACTAAAAACGAAGATAGAATTATTTAGGCTCACCTGTAGTGCGAATTTAATAAATAACTACGCTAACGTCGATCATATCCAAGCCCAGAGCGCATTCTCGCGCACAGAGGGGAAAACGGGAAATAAGGGAGTGGCTCAGACCTGACTTCCGGCCCATTGCGTGTAGCTGGCTACGATTTCACCGGCTACTTCTTCGGGTGTGAACTTCGAAGTGTCGATGACCAGGTCAAAATTGTTCATGTTCGTGCAATCGGCGCCGTACTTTTCGCGAAATCGTTTGTTTTCGCTGTCCTTGCGCGCACTCAGGTCTTCAATGGCATGTTCAAGGTCGCTGTATTTTTCTCGCTTTCGAGCTACATCACCCATGATGCGAGCCGCAGCGACTTCTACCGGAACGCTCAGGAAAACCTTGAAGCTTTCAGGCATAAAGAACCAGGCCAAGCGCGAATCAACGATCAAACCTTCGGGAAGCCCATTCAACTGGACAAAGACACCGTCGATCTCATCGTCGATTTCTGGATGGGTCTCTGCATACTGGTTCAGTTCCAGCGTGGTCATACCATAACGTGCTGCAATTTCGCGTTGGACTTTACCGGTGGAGTAAATATCAAACCCAAGCGAAGCCCGGAGAGCTTTGCTGACCACCGATTTTCCGCTGCCGAGGTCGCCTGTGATTGTGATTTTAGGTGTCATATATTTCTGATCGTTTATATGCATACAAGATTAGCAAAATCTGACCGGCCATAACAAAATCAATACTTTGAATTTCCATTTTTCCTACACTCGAAGGGTCTCCTGTTATGTATCCAGATGTAGGTTGAAGCTGCTACATTTACATGGACAGTGAGTTGAGGGTGAAAAACAATAGTTTAACCTATGTTGCAGAAACGAAGACAGTATGGCCGAGAGTTCAAGCTCCGTGTCATCGAATACAGTTACGAGGTCGAAAATATCAAGTACCTTAGCGCAGAATTGGAAATCCGTCCAGAATTGATCTATCGCTGGCGCTCGGAGCTGAGTAGCGAGGCCCAAAAGAGCTTACCGGGCAATGGGAAGAAGGCCCTCACCGATGAACAGAAGGAGGTCGCCCGACTACAAAAAGAACTGGCAGATGTAAAGCTGGAGCATGAAATCCTAAAAAAGCCATCGGCATCTTTTCCAAGAAAAGCGGGTAAAATTTCGGTTCACAAAGAACCTTCGGCATCAATATTCCGTTGAAAAGATGTGTAAAGTACTGAAGATCAGCCGAAGTGGATTCTACAGTTGGT
>JBFGVE010000066.1:0-15311 GCA_041565275.1 Bacteroidia bacterium | reverse complement strand
TGTCGCTGCCGGAGAGATTAAGCGACTCCCGACAAAAATGGAAGCTTCATATGAAATTGGTGACGTCCGCATTACCGATCAGAAAAATCCAACTGATATTGATGATCCTGATCGTGCCTTTCGTCAACTAATCCCTATCAACCCAAAGAAAATTACTGAAATCACTTCTGTTAAAAGTGACCTCTCCAGCAAACTGGCTACAATTGGAGCTGGGGTTGTCCAAAATAGTGAGCTTTCCTCTCAGTACAGGGTTCGAGGAGGGAACTTTGACGAGAACTTAATTTATGTAAATGATATTGAGATATATCGACCCTTTCTGATCAGAACTGGCCAGCAAGAAGGCCTTGGATTTGTGAATCCAAATTTAGCTACGGAAGTTGGATTTAGCTCCGGAGGATTTCAGGCAAGGTTTGGGGACAAGATGTCCTCGGTCTTAGATGTCATTTATGGCGAACCTACAGATTTTTATGGATCAGTAGAGTTGGGAGTGCTCAATCAAAACCTGCATTTGGAGGGAAGTTTTGAGCAGAAGGAAACCGTCAGAACCTTGAAGGAGATACATTCTGATGTTAGCTTCCGTACAAGGAAGTTTGGATACTTGGTAGGATTCCGTCGTTTTACGCCCAGTTATATATTGGGTTCTCTTGATACCCAAGGGGAATACCAGCCTCGGTTCAATGATGTACAAGGTATGTTGACTTTCAGGCCAAGACAAAAGATCAAAAAATACCGGATACGGGTAAAAAGAGATGGGACACGAGATACCGTATATTACAATCAGGATCGGTTGAAAATGTCTCTCTTTTTTAACTATGCTAAAAATGACTATCTGTTCATTCCTCAAAGTCGTGAAACAAGTTTTGGGAATATTCAGAACGCGTTTCGCTTGCAAGTTGCATTTGTCGGTCAAGATTTATCTCAATATTCAACTGGTTTAGCAGCATTTACCTTGGAACATCGTCCCAATACAAGGTTGAAAATCAAATATATAGTTACAGGGTTTCAAACCAGAGAAGCTGAATTATTTGACGTAGAAGGAGGCTATTTTTTAAGTGACGTCAATATTAACTTTGGATCTGAAGGTTACAATGAGACAACTTTTGACAGAGGGATTGGTACCTTTTACCGTCACGGACGGAACTACCTGAAAGGCAGTGTCTTCGCGGCCGAACAGCGCGGAGATTGGTTTCCGGGCAATGGGTTTCGGCACAAGATCAGTTGGGGGCTACGGGCCCAGGCACAATTGATCGACGATCAATTGAAGGAATGGAATGGATTTGATTCATCCGGTTATTTTTCTCTTGAGGAGTCATACAGAACCCAGACTACCCTTAATAGCTTTCTTTACAAAGCCTTTATTCAGGACCATTGGAAGCTCTCAAGTGACAAGAGCAAACGGTTGGTCATAGGTGCCCGGGCAATCTACAATGATCTCAATGGTCAGCTTCTGTTCGCACCCCGGGTTCAGTTTGTGATCGATCCTGCATCCCTCGCCAGTAAATCTGAAGGCGAGATGATGGACCGGTCGGATTATACCAGGAGTGACAAGCGAAATTATCAAATCAGATTTGCTGCGGGTATTTATCATCAACCTTTGTTTTACAGGGAGATGCGTGATTTTGACGGAACTGTTTACTCCGACCGGCCTGCCCAGACCAGCTACCACTTGATCGCAGGAGGAGACTATTTGTTCAAAATGTGGGGGCGCCCTTTTAAGCTTATGGTAGAAGGCTATGGGAAATACATGACAAATTTGGTTCCCTATCAGGTGGATAATGTAAGGATCAGGTATTATCCGCAAAATACAGCTACTGGATATGCATATGGCCTAGATACCCGGGTGACAGGGGAGTTCATTCGTGGACTGGATTCATGGCTGAATCTTGGCTTACTGAGGACTGCTGAAAATGTACAGGAACTCCCTGAACAGGGTTATGTACTCAGACCGTCTGATCAACGTGTCAACTTTTCGATGTATTTCCAAGATGAATTACCTTTCGATCCAACTTATAAAGTCCACATTAATTTTGTTTACGGGTCGGGATTGAGGTTTGGGTTTCCGGGGAGCCTGGAAAACCGCACTATTTTCAAGGTGCCTTCTTATCAAAGAGTGGACCTGGGATTTTCTAAAATGGTCCTTTTCAAAGGATTAGAAGAAATGGACGGGTTTGGTTTGCAAAGCCTCTGGATATCAGCGGAGATTTTCAATGTACTTCAAAGGGCAAATACCGTTTCCTATACATGGATAAAAGATGTTTTCAATACCCAGTTTGCTATCCCGAATTTCTTATCTGCACGATTGCTGAACCTGAGGGTAATCGCAAAATTCTGATCGTACTCGGTTTCAGGCGTAGCATTAAATTCAGGAATTTTCTTGGTCATTGGAGGGCTTTTCTGAACTTCTGCTCGATCTTTTTATCTTGAGTTGTAATTTTCTATTCTTCCTTGGCCCTTGAGAATCTGGACCATTCGGTTTTACAACTTCTGATTTATCTTTTCCGCTACGTTTTCCGGAAGATTTTCCACGATTGCCTCCGCGTTCGCTTTTTCCGCGACCTCCCCTCTTGAAACCCCTGCGCTCATAGACAGGCCCTTCACCAATATGATCAGGCATAGGGGACATTTCCATTTGACTTTCGATCAATTTTTCGATCTGTACAAACCTGAACTGGTCTTCTTTGGCCACAAAAGTAATGGCTGCTCCTGTTTCACCAGCTCTGGCTGTACGGCCAATCCTGTGTACATAATCTTCAGGATCAGAAGGAACATTGTAGTTGACTACATGGCTGAGGTTATCAATGTCAATGCCCCGGGATAGAATATCAGTAGCCACCAAAATACGGATCTGGTGATTTTTGAAATCGTTCATAATCTTTTCACGCTCTGTTTGGTCACGGTCTGAGTGCATCGCTGCAACATCAAATTTCATTTTCTTCAGAGACTTGGTAATCTGATCAACATTGGACTTGCGGGAAGCAAAGATGATCATACTTTTCACCTCTTCAGTTTTGAATATATGCCTTAGCAGGGGAAGCTTTTGGTCTTCGTAGACAGAGTAGATTTTTTGGTTGATACCTGAAGCAGGTTTGGAAACGGCGATGCTTATCTCTTTAGGTTTGTAAAGGATCTCTTTGGCAAATTTCCTAATCCTAGAAGGCATTGTTGCTGAGAACATCAACGTCTGACGATCTTCCGGCAAGTGGGAAATAATCCGTTGGAGATCAGGTAAAAATCCCATATCCAACATCCGGTCGGCTTCATCTAAAATAAGGAATTCTACTTTTGACAGATCCATGTAGCCTAAAGTCAGATGCTGAATGAGGCGTCCGGGGGTAGCCACAATGATGTCAGAACCTTGCTCAATTGCAGCTTTTTGACGGCTGAAATCACTTCCACCCTTGTTTCCTCCGTAGATTGGGACTGAAGATACGTTGGAGAAATAGGATAAGCCCTCGCATGCGCGGTCAATTTGCATGGCGAGTTCGCGGGTGGGACAGAGTACAAGACTCTTTATGAACTTTCCAGGGATCTCTTCCAGAATATCGATCAGTGGAATAAGAAAGGCGGCAGTCTTTCCTGTACCGGTCTGGGCACAGGCAATTAAGTCGTTGCCCTCAAGAATAATAGGAATTGCCTCTTGCTGGATTGGGGTGGCATTCTCAAAGCCCATCGATTCTAACCCATCCAGAACACCATTGTGCAGATCAAATTTAGTAAATTTCAAGTTTATTTCTTTTTGTTATCCGAGTAAATAAGGCTGATCCCAAACCTGGGACCTGAAGTTCGCTATGTACAGGCCATTCAATTTACGAATTTAAACCTAAAACGGTTTTGCATGTAGGGTCTGTAATTTTGTGAATGACCGGTTGGATTTACGGTAAAAAAAGACTCGCCTCCACGAGTGTGAAGACGAGCCCTAGCTTAAAGAACAACCAACAGAGCTAAACAGCTAACCAACTTAGCATTTTGTCGCAACTAACATTTGTTGTTACCTAAGTAAGGGCTTTTTTTGGAGATATGCAAGCTTTATCTTGCTAAGAATAGTGATAAATTTGGTTTCAAGAATCGAAATACCTATAACTGGCTGATAATAAGCATTTATGCATGCGGAACAGGCTGTTATTTAAGAATGTTTTCAATACGGTATATGGCTTTGGGTAAAAGTTGTAGTCTGGAATTCAGTCTCTTACAAAAAAATTAGATCCGTATATTACTAATATTAGCGGATTATTCGAATATTGGTGGGTACTCTTCAATATTGGCGGGTCCTCTTCGAATATTAGAGTGTACTGTCGATGCTACCCCAGGCTCAGGCTATTGAACATGCGTTCTATACCACTGCAATGAACGTTCCATATAGTCAACCTGGGCTGCCCACTCTCGGATCCCGTGGAATTGACGCTTGTATACAACCATTTCAGTTGGAATATTTCTAAGCTTTAGGCCATTGTATAGCTCAAAACTTTGTCCAATTGGTACTCTCAAATCATTCTCTCCATGAACAATCAGAGTAGGGGTATTGGCATTGTTGAGATGAGCCAAAGGAGAGCGGCCCCATACGAGGTCCATGTACTCATACCACCATAGGTCCCAGTGGACCAATGCATTTTCATATATAATGTCGGTCGTTCCTGAAAAAGAAATCCAGTTGGTTATCCCAGCTCCTACCACAGAGGCCTTGAAGCGATCACTGTACTTTGTAGCAGCCCAGGCACTGAAATATCCACCATAAGAGAACCCACCTGTACCTATCTTATCCGGGTCTATTATTCCTCTGGCAATTAGTGTGTCTACGCCTGAAATGACGTCTTCAAATTCCTTGCCTGCCATGTCCCGGTGGTCAGCTTTAGCGAATGCAACTCCCCGGCCACCACTGCCCCGATAGTTGGGTTCCAATACCACAAAACCAGCTTTTGCATACAATTGGACTGGATATAAGCTTCGTGTATTCCATCCATTGGTCGAAATACCTTCCGGTCCTCCATGGATTTGAAGCAAAAGGGGATATTTTGACCCTTTATCATACCCGGGTGGATAAGTAACAATACCTTCAATTTTAAGGCCATCCGGTCCCTTCCATGAAATAACATTTTGTTTTCCCAAGCTAAGTGAAGCCAGCACGGGATTGGAATGTGTCAACCGATCAAATTTCAATTTGTCAATTTTACCAGCCAGAACCTCTCTGGGGTGAGATGGAGAACTTCCCGGGACTGCTACCACACCGCTCTGAGGATGAAAGGAAAAGGACGTAAAGATCTCGCCATTCCCAAACAAGAATTCTCTTTTCTGGCTACCTGCTTGTTGCCGGTAAAAGCTGTAATAACATCCTTCGGCACAGTGCAGAAGAATACGATCATTATTTTCCCAAGTGAAGCCTGTTACAGATGCCTCCATACCCTCCGTATTGTTAACCGGTATACCACCTGAAAGGGGAACAGTAAACAGGCTTTGGGGCAGAGGATCAGAGATATCCAATGCTCCTGCGAAAGCCAGGGTCTTCCCATCGGGTGAAACTTCCAAATGACCTAATTTCCCAGCCGTGGAGCAGACCAGGGTTGGTGTTCCGCCCTTGGCATTTACCCGGTAGATCTTCTGGAACATATAATTGTAGTCTATTTCAGGGATTTCTGAGGCCTTTAAAACGATGTTCTCTCCATCTGGCGACCAAGAAAATCCTTTTACTTCAAGGTCATCTTCGAATACCAGTTTACTACTTCCGGAACTTACTTCTTTCAAATACAAGCGGTTGTATTTATAATTTTCCCCATAAACGATCCAATCTTTTCCCGCTGCTGTATTAAGTTTCTCCTCTCTGGTCTGGGTGTCTCTGGCAGTATACGCAATCCACTCTCCGTTTGGGCTGATCTGGTAATTGTCAATGGCAGATCTATGCTCAGTGACTCTCTCGGCCTCTCCACCGTCGATGGGGATGCGGTAGACCTGGGTATAGGCATTGTCAGATCCTCGATAGCTGAGAAAATAGATGTGATTGCCATCAGGTCCCCAGGAAATAGAATATCCTGAATTCGGCTTAGAAACATATTTGCGGTGTTTGCTTCCATCTATACCAATTGTATGAAGCTCGTACCAGGCTTTCCCAGGTTTGGAGTCAGCAGCGCCGGGGATATGATAGGTATAGGCGATCGTTTGCCCATCCGGTGAAAGTGCTACTTGTCGCACCGTATGCAAGTCAGCGATCATCTCAGGGGAGATGACGGACTGAGCATTTAAAAGGAGGGTGGGAAAGCAGATGAGTAAAAAAGAGAAAATCCGTTTCATGGAAGCATTCCCGGTATAATATATCATCGGCAGCAGATCAGGTGGATCACAGATTTCCACGCAGGGCCTGTTCCCGTTCGATTGCTTCAAAAAGAGCCTTGAAATTACCTTTTCCAAACGATTGAGCACCCTTACGCTGGATAATCTCAAAGAATAGGGTAGGGCGGTCTTCTACAGGTTTGGTGAACAACTGAAGGAGATAGCCGTCTTCGTCCCTGTCCACTAGGATTTTCAAGTTCTTTAGGTCTTCCATTTTTTCGTCAATCTCACCGACCCGGTCAGTGAGTGTATGCCCGTAGTAGGATTCCGGAACTTCCAAGAATTCCACTCCCCGGCGACGAAGTTGGCTTACCGTTGAGATAATGTCATCAGTAGCTATCGCAACGTGCTGTACCCCTGCTCCTTGATAGAAATCAATGTATTCTTCGATCTGGCTCTTCTTCTTACCTTTAGCTGGCTCATTGATCGGGAACTTGACTCGCATATTGGAGTTAGTCATCACCTTTGACATCAAAGCTGTGTAATCGGTAGAGATATCTTTGTCATCAAATGAGATCAGTTGGTCAAAACCCATAACATTCTTGTAAAAAGAACACCATTTATTCATCTGACCCCAGTCTACATTGCCTACCATATGGTCAATGTACTTGAAGCCAACGGGCTCAGGATTGTAGCTGGTCTTCCATTCCTTGAACCCAGGCATAAAGACCCCGTTGTAGTTTTTTCGTTCGATAAACAGGTGAACGGTATCTCCGTAGGTGTGGATTCCAGAGCGAACCAGTGTGCCATCCTCATCTTCAATAGTTTCGGGTTTCAGGAAAGGTTTGGCGCCGCGCTTAACTGTTTCTTCGAAAGCAGAAGTGGCATCGTCCACCATCAGGGCAACTGTACGGACTCCGTCACCATGCTTGACATAGTGTTCATTGATCTCATGATCAGGCTTCAGGGCCGTAGAAAAGATGAAGCGTACCTTGTCCTGGACAAGAACATAAGAAACATGGTCCCGGACACCAGTCTCCGGACCAGAGTAAGCAAGAGACTGAAAACCAAATGCAGACTTGTAGAAGTGCGCGGCTTGCTTTGCATTCCCAACCCAAAACTCGACATAATCTGTGCCGTACAGCGGGAGAAAGTCTTGGGTTTCTTTGGGTTTATCGTAAATATTGGTATCTGTACTCATAATATCACAATTTAAGGATATATCAATATTAGCTTTATTCTACCCAACTACGTAGGTAGGAAGGATTTTCTATACTGGCAGCATACTCCGTCAGGCTTAACGGTTTGAAGGTGTCCACCATGACTGCCAATTCGAGTGTTTCCTTGGCGCCGATGGATTTCTCAGCTGTACCAGGATGAGGCCCATGGGGAATTCCCATAGGGTGCAGGGATATCATACCTTTCTCAACGTGTTTCCTGCTCATAAATTCCCCCTCCACATAATAGAGGATTTCATCGGAGTCAATATTGCTGTGATTGTAGGGAGCAGGGATTGCCTGGGGATGGTAATCAAACAAGCGAGGGCAAAAACTGCAGACGACAAATCCTTTGCTAGCAAAGGTTTGATGAACTGGAGGCGGCTGATGTACCCGGCCGGTAATTGGTTCAAAGTCGTGGATAGAAAAAGCATAAGGATAGAAATAGCCATCCCAGCCAATGAAATCAAAAGGGTGAGATTGGTAGATAAAAGAAAAGAGGTGGTGCTGTTTCTTGATCTTGATCTCAAATGCGCCTTTCTCGTCAATCGCTTTGATATCGCTTGGCTTTCGGAAATCCCGTTCGCAAAACGGAGAATGCTCCATCAACTGACCGAATTCATTGCGGTAACGCTTCGGGGTAACCAATGGAGAAGTGGATTCCACAAAGAAAATACGGTTTTCCTCTGAGATGAATTTCATCTGGTAGACCGTTCCTCTGGGAATGATAAGGTAATCGCCAGGTCCAAAATCTAGTCTGCCAAATCCACTCAGTAACGTACCCTCTCCCTGGTGGATGAAAAGCATCTCGTCTGATTGCGCATTTTTATAGAAGTAGTTTTCCATAGATTTACGCGGTGCAGCCACTCCGATCGAGCAATCCTGGTTTAAAAAGAGGATTTTCCGGCTGTCCAGAAAGTCATCTTCAGGAGGGACATCGAATCCCATATAGGCACGGTGCTTCAGGTTTACCGTTTCTGCTATTTTAGGCTTTACGCTGATTGCCTCTCCAACTGATTCAATAAGGGTCGGAGGGTAAATATGGTAAACGTTGGAATAAATGCTTGAAAAGCCTTCGGTGCTCACCAATTCTTCTGAATAGAGTGAGCCATCGGGCTTGCGAAACTGTGTGTGACGCTTGTGGGGAATTTGACCGAGTTGGTGATAATGGGGCATGCTGCGAAAATAATAAAAATGGGTCTAAGAATCACGGGATACCCAGCTCAATTACGGTGAATCTATATTGACCGAGGGTAGATTGCAGGAGGGGTTCTTCCTTACAATTCAAGCCAATTGACCGGTTTTAGGAGTGAAAGGGTTTCCGCTTCCTTGCTACCAACTTCGGGTTGGTAATTGTATTCCCATCTGGCTATGGGTGGCATACTCATCAGGATAGACTCTGTCCGACCGTCTGTATCCAAACCAAATTTGGTTCCTTTGTCATAAACCAGATTGAACTCAACGTAGCGGGAGCGACGCAACAGTTGCCAGGATTTTTCTTTTTCACCAAATGGTTTGTCCCTGTTGGTATTGACCAGGTCAGTGTAGGCAGGAACAAAGGAATTACCCACCCGTTTGACAAATTCCCAATTCTTAGCTTTCTCGTCTTTGAGGTGATCAAAGAATATTCCCCCAATACCTCTGGTTTCTTTGCGGTGGTTCAGATAGAAATACCTGTCAGCCCATTCTTTAAATTTGAGATAGTAACCGGGATCACTTTCATCACAGACGTCCTTCATCAACCTGTGGAATCTGACGGCCTGATCTCGAAAGACGTAGGCCGGAGTTACATCGATCCCACCACCAAACCAGTGTGTGCCATTCTCGATCTCGAAGTAGCGGACGTTCATGTGAATGATGGGAACCAGAGGATGGAATGGATGTATTACGATCGACACCCCGGTCGCATGGAAATATTGACCAGCTTCAAAGCCCAGCTTTGCACTAATATTTTTTGGCATGGGGCCGTGTACGTGTGAGAAATTAACTCCCCCTTTTTCCATGACTGTGCCACCGGGGAAAACCCTGGTACGGCCACCGCCTCCACCGTGACGTTCCCATTTATCCTCCAAGAACCGAGTTCCACTGCCATCTAAGGTCTCCAATTCACTACAGATCCGGTCCTGAAGATCCCTAAAAGCGCCGGTTATTTCTGCCAGGTCTATCGTTTTGTCAATGGTCATCCCTCTTCTGCCTGTTTAGGCTCAGTTTTTTATGAATTTTCTGCTCCAGGATTTTCCACCTGCGGCAACTCGGCAAATGTACATTCCTTTGGGGAGCAATTCGGTAGGAATCAGGAGGTGGGTGATCTCAGATGTAATACTTTCTGTTCTCTGTAGCACTACCCGGCCCTGTAGATCCACAATCAGAAGATCAAGAGACTTTTCCCGGCCAGCTCGGAACTTAACATTGAGTTCCTTGCCATCACTCACAGGATTAGGATAAACGGCGACCAAACCCAGGTCATTGATGTTGAAACTTACCTGGACGACAGGAGAGAAATATGAATTTCCTTCAAAATCTACCTGTTCGAGGCGGTAGAAATTGATTCCCGGCTGGGGATTGTCATCGAAAAAGGAATAATAGTGTTCATCTGCGGAGATTCCGGCAGCTTCAAGACGTCCAATGTATTCAAACTCACCGTCGGGGTCAAGGCGAGTAATATTGAAATGAGAGGAATTTGACTCGACAAACGTTCCCCAATCAATGCGGTTGCGGAGGCCAACTTGCTCCCCGGACATATAACTGTACACAACGGGGAAGATAACTGGAATGGACACTTCAGAATTATCGAGAATGGCGAGGTCCAATCCTTCGTTATCCATGTTGGGACCTATGACGAGATTGGTGGATGGCCACGCCATAGCAGTGCCAGGGGGTGCAACCACAGATGTGAGGGCAGTGACACCATCAATGTAAAAGGTAGCAGTACCTGTAGCCTGGATGTATTCAAAGGCATAATTTCTCCATACTCCGTCATTAGGGATATCATGGGGTAGCGCACCTCCCCAATAGTTGAAAAGAGTTATGTCGTGGTTAACTCCGTTGGCGGTTGAGAATTCTACCTTAAACCTTCCGTAATTGGAGCCCATTCGGAACCGGGGCCCCGATGAAATAGTAGGTTCACGGGAGAAAAAATATGCTTCGGTTTCATTGCTTGTTCGACGGTAGTCAATGGAAAACCGAATTTCCGGCTGGTCAAAGATATTTCCGGGGTTGGGGATGATGAGTTCGATGTTTTCACGGCCACAGGTATTGGGGACTGTACAGCAGGGATCACAGTTAAATGCACAGCAGAAACCTGAGGGAACCAGGGTGAATGAACCCGGGGCCAACCCTTGAGGAGATCCGTTGCCGAAAGGTTGTGCTTCCGCATTAGGACTGGAACTGATCGCATCGGGACCGATTTCAGCAATCCTTTCATTCGAACCAGCATTATCCCAAGAAAAAAAGCTCAAAACCTGCGCATTGACCACGCCAAATACCCCCGCAAACAGGATGATAGCAATTGGCAATATCAGGTTTTTCATTGTAAAAATTTTCAGCATTTCCACTTAATAACAAATTTACCGGCTTTACCCCTCATATTCAACCGTACAATACCTGAGCAATTTTCATGCCCTAAATTATGAGCAATTTTCATGTCCTACTTTTATATTAGGCATTTATTATGAATTTCCCCTTGTTGATTATAAACAATCTCTTCGTTCAGGTTCGTCTTTCTTCTCGCAGCGGTTCATAATGCTCCTTGTATTTTTACAGTTATTCAGAGCTGTGTATAGTTATGTAGGATCGTATGTGGTTAAATAGAACCTTGTATGGGTATGTAGGACCGACAATTCTCGTTTTGTTCAATTTTGTATAGGTGATTGAGATTATCTTTGTCATATAGAATAGATAAACGTGGATACTCCTGGTTGAACACTGTAAATTATGGCTCAGCAATACCAAAAACGTCTATTGACGACTTTTCAGGCAATTATATTCCTGATTCTAGTACTTTTAACAGGCAGTTTTCTAAAGGCTCAGGTGTACAAGCCATACTGGCAGTTAGCAGGTGAGGGCCAAAAGAGATACGGTGTAGAATCTGCCAAGATCCATTATCAATATTCAGGTCGATCATCAGGGACCGAGGTTTTGACCTTTGACAATTGGGGCTGGCGCGCGTCCCGTTTAGTAGACAAGTCCACCACAATGTGGGGAAATACTACTAAAATCCGTTCCACTGAACTTCAGGACGGGAACTATTCCATTTCTCACATGACAGGATCTAGCCGGGCACGCGCTTTCCAGGACAGCCAGATCCAAAAATCGCTGATCGGGTCTTCAATGGCTGTTGAAGTGCTGCATGGTCTGGAAGTGGTTAAGGCCAAAGGGGCAAAAAAAATAGGTACAGACGACGTGCTTGGCCGTAAATGTGATGTGTACGAGATCAAGAATTTTTCTCAGAAATTATGGGTATGGGAAGGAATTGTACTGCGCACAGAACAGAAGGTCCTGGAAGATGAAATTATTCTGTCAGCAGTAAAGATCGAAGCTGATGTAGAATTCGGAGAACAGAATTTTGCCTTGCCCGATGGGGTGGAGATCTCAGGAATGCCCACCTCAGCTGGCAATGATTAGTATTCTATCTGAATGGACTTGCAATCCTAAAATGGACACTCAGTTAAGCCTTCATGTACATATTTTGAATCAATAAGTGTTCGGGGGTCTGGTAATCCAAATTAGAATGAACTCTTTGTCTATACCCACTGCCGTTACGATCTGTCGCTTCGCATTTCTCTGGGTGAGGGTCTTGCTGTGATGCTCCCCGACGGTCGTCCTGTGGCCTTTGATTTATGGGTGCAAAATACTCAAATTGGGTTAGTTCTTTTCTTTATTTTTGGAGTAGTACACTTTTGGTGATAATTGCTAGTACCCTTTTAGTGATAGGGAACGCGGCTGATGGACAAGAAATTTAGGGAATAGAACAAGTCAGAACAAAAACTATGAAACGGGTAACAGGTCTTGGTGGAGTATTTTTTAAATGTGACGATCCGGAGAAAATGCGTCAGTGGTACCAGACCCATCTCGGGATTGAAAGCGATGAATATGGAGCAATGTTTGAATGGATTCACAAGGATGATCCTGATAAACCTGGAACTACTACATGGGGTCTCTTCTCTCAGGATACCACCTATTTCTACCCTGGTAAAAAAGAATTTATGCTTAATTACCGGGTCGGGAACCTGGAAAAATTATTGCTGATGCTTAAAGAGGAGGGAGTGGAACAGGTAGGGGAAATACATTGTATGGAGTACGGAAAATTTGCCTGGATAATGGATCCTGAAGGCAATAAAATCGAACTCTGGGAGCCGGTCGACAAACCCCTGATTGATCATATAAGAAAAGACTGATCTTGAAAAAACAGTAAACTGAACCAATTTTATGGTAGGACTACCAGGAGCAGTAGGAAGCTTATTTTATGTGAAAATTTTAATAGGTAATGCTCAATGTAGACCAGATGGTTCAGCAACCAGAGTTTTATAGTAGGCAATCATATCTCCAGACCTGAAGACTTTGGATTCAATTTTAAAATCTTCAGTAATGTACATGGTTTTACTTTTTGGAAATTCATCGTTGAGCCCGTAATCCCAATTCTTTTCGAGAAACACCCATTCAGGTTCATAAATGATAAAATCACCAAATACACGAACAGAATCTAAATTTGACCAGCGTTCATTGAGTAAGGTAGTCCGGTCTTTTTGTAAGCCGTACAACTGTTTCCAGATAACATATTTGCTTTGTCCCGAGTGTATAATCCCTCCATTTTTCAGATCAAAGGTTGTATCGGCCACCGTAGAATCTCCTAGTTTTACAACGACCTGATATGATCCTGCCTCAAGTGAAATGGAAGCATTACCTCCCGCTTTTACCTTTAGGCTCTCACCTCCGTCAAAGGTAAAGGTTGCAGTTTCTGAACTGGGATTGTCTAGGATGACATTGTCGCCGCTACAGCTGAACAGCGAAATAGCCGAGACAATGATCAAATATATTTTCTTCATATTAATGGTGAATCCTAACCCCAACGATCTCGAAGCGTTTCAATACAAATTCAGGATCGGTTAGGGAGGCATTTCCCGCAGGATTTCCACCGGTTACGTGAAAATCGCTATAGCCTGCACTTTGGTTGGCCCATATAGGACCGACAAAGTTGAAAGCAACCGAGGTGTAGCTCTGGCCCATTTCATCGATCATATAGTTCTGCGCATCCTCATCCAGGCACCAACTGGCAAATGTGATGGCTCCGTGATTAGTGGCGAGGTCGCGGGCGATAGCTACTCCTTCTTTGTAATCGTCCACAGGTATTACGTAAGCGATGGGGCCAAACATTTCGGTGGAGAGAGCCTCAAATTGGCTGGCAGGGACTTCTAAAATGGTAGGGCTTGCAATCCGTGCCTTAGGGAAGTCGGGGTTTTCGATATGAAGTGATTCCTGGATGATTTTAAAGCCTGATTCCCGGGAGTCTGCGACTCGTTGGAAGGTGGAAGGACTTTGGATTGCACCGAGCGTTCCTGGGCCCATCTTTGGATGAGTTGCCAGTTTTTCAACGGATCTGGCCAATGCTGCGACAGTATCTTCATAGCTCAGTTTCCCGTCAGGGGTATCAATACCATCTTTTGGAATGAATATATTTTGTGGTGCCGTACACATCTGTCCACTGTAAAGGCTCAGGGAGAAACTGATGTTCTGCATCATTGCCTTTACATCTCTGGTACTGTGGAGGACGATGGAATTGATACCTGCTTTTTCAGTGAAGGTGCGTTTTCCAGGCAGACTTTCCACATAGGCACCAAAAGAATTGCCACCCGTGTAGTCAATTAACTTCACAGAAGGAGACTCGGCCAATTGCCGGGTAATTGGTGCATCGGGAGTATCAACGGCTAATTGGACGATCTCAGCATCGAACCCGTTGTCCTGAAGAGTTTTCTGTAATTCGGCAATAACCAGGGCAATGGGATAGATGGACATAGGATGAGGTTTCACAATGACTGGGTTCCCGGTAATTAAGCTGGCATAAATAGCCGGAACTGTATTCCAGACTGGAAAAGTAGAGCAGCCGATGCAAAGGGATATGCCAATTGGAACCGGGAGGTACCGCTTCTCTAATTTAACAAACATCTTATTTCCTTCTTTGTCCCTACCCATGGGCTTCACCCACTCTGCTTTTTCGGGGAAGCGGGTCAATTCATTCAGTCCTAAAGCGATCGCCTCCAGGGCGCGATCGTTGGAATGAGGCCCTGAAGCCTGGAAGGCCATCATAAACCCTTGACCAGTTGTATGCATTGTAGCAAAGCACAGTTCAAAGAAACGATTGGAAATACGTTCGAGAGATTCTGTTAGAATGCCAGCACGTGTATAGACATCTGCTTTACACCAACTGTTGCTGACACGGTCAGCCTCCTGTATGTAACGGGCAGGATCTTTAAAGGAAGGATAGGTAATGTTATGCTTTTCTAGAGTATATGGAGACTCTTCGGCAGAGGTTAGGCCCTGATCAGCGATTTGACGGAGTGGGAAGTCATTTCCAAGCTGAGACTGGTAAGACTTTAAGCCATCGCCCATAGCGGTATCTCCGTAGACCCTCTTGGAAGGAGTCTCAACATATTTCGCGTAGAATTCGCGAGAATGGATCGCGTTGACAGCGTCTTTTATCGTTCCTGCATGCTTTTCATATAACTCGTGCTTTGCTCTAGCTATTGTATCCATTGTTCTAGTTAAATTATTGTCTTGAGTCTTATACCCACCACAAATTTAACTAAACTCAAACTATGTAAAAAACGAGGCTTCTTATTC
>JBFGVE010000065.1:0-15424 GCA_041565275.1 Bacteroidia bacterium | reverse complement strand
GACCAGGAGAATAAAGCCCAATAACGATCCGGACAGCAATAAAAGCCGGACTACTCCATCCATTTCTGAACCTGAATTTCCCTGTATTCTGCATGGATGCGTTTTCCTGCTCATTCTGAAGCAATATTAGTCATTCTCCAAGTCGCGACCCCATGCCAGGTGGTCACCACTATTTCTCAAAAGGCAATATCCACGTTTTGTTTCCCCAACTTTCTTCAACCTCTGCCAAGTTGACTTGCGGATCAATGAAGGGCCGGCTTCCACTCCCATTCAGGGTGACAAACACCTCGGCCCGTACAAAGGGTTGATTTATCCCCCGTTCCTCGTATTTTTCCGCCAGATAATGTGCATACTGCAGGATCATATCCGGCTGGGTACTCATCATTTTTTCCTGGTTGGGGGTCAGGAATTGAGCATTGTCGACTTCCGACTCCCTGCCTGTCTCAGGGTCACGGATATAAAAGGTGGCTGTCCCTGCTTTTTCCATCAACATCACCCGCCAGGAAAACCGATAACCTTGTTCGGTCCAGAAAAGCTGGCCGGGATAAAGAAGATAGCGGAAGGGTAATAACAGCTGAATGAGAAGGAAGGCCCCAATGAAAGCGAGTTTGATCTTTTGACCAATTCTGGGGGGCGAGATTTCGTCGGATCTTAGGGGGGAGGTTCCACCGGACTCACCACCTGAGATCGTCTCTTCCCAGGTAGCTTCGCCATTCCTTTTTTCTTTCCCGGCCAACCGGATAAGCCGTCCCGGTACCTCCCGGTGAAATTCCTCGGAAAAGAAGATCAGTGTACTCAAGATCATGATCAAAGGAAACATCCCAATCGGAAAGAGCAGCGAAGTTATGGCATGGAATCCAATTACGGCTATATAAGCCAGCCAACGTGTTTTTTTCCAGGATAAAGCAAAAGGAACCACCAGATCATACAACGCCCCGCCCCAGGAAAATAGGTAGGCGGCCCATTTGAACTTCAGGATGCCTCCGATAACCGGCAAATGGGATTGGGCAGGGAGCCATATTTTAAGAGGCATGGCTCTGAGCAGCCAATCCGAATTCAGTTTTGCCACCCCGGCAAAGAAATAGACCATTCCCAACTGTAAGCGAAACAGGCCAATGGTCCATCGGGGTACCTTCTCCTGCTTGAGGGAAGGCCAGATAAGGATGTCAAGGCTTCGGTAGCGGTGGGCAGGGACGAGGACCAGGAGGAAAGCCACCAGGGAGACAAAATAGTAATGGTTAAGGTAATTGGTCTTGTCAAGGAGTTCGACGTAGGTAAAGGTAAGGAAAAATAAAGGGGCGCTGATCCGGTAAAAGGCTCCCAAACAAATCCCTAGGGCGGTGAGGGCCATTACTGCAAATACCAAATTCATTCCGGCTGGCCCGAGGGGTTTTACCCATTCAAACCCGTAAAAGGTAAAATAAAAACCGGGCTCTACATACAGTTCAGTAACCCAGCCCCTGAGAATGAACCTCAGGACGCTAACCAGCATAATGAACCCAAAAAGGATGCGAAAGTTAGCCAGGGGGGCGATGTGAACGTATGTCCGAAGGTACTTGATCAATCTCCGTCGTTGTCAACGTAGGTGATGAGGATACCCAAGCTGGAAGTCATGTCCGTCTTGAAGAGGACGAGCAATTTTTGGACTTCGCTGTAAGCGATATTGGCAGGATCGGGATTGCTCACGACCGTTTCCGACAATGGTCCGGGAATCGCTTCCAGGGCGGTACGGGTGGTCTCAATTTGTGCAGCGATGGCATCGGCAAGGGGCTGTCCATTGTAGTTAGCCTCCAGAGCCTCTAAGGCTTCATGCAAACCATACCCATCGACTCCGGCCAGTGAGCGGCCGAAGTAGAGATTGCTGAGGGCATCAAAATGAGCCAGGATCAGGTCTGTGGAAATACCACTGTAGAGAGCCTCCGATTTCTCAGGCAGAGGGGTGCCAAGTGTTTGGATACCCAGCGGAATTCCAAGGCGGGGTTTCTTCAGAATTTCGTAGTCGAAATTGAATTGGTTGACGAATTGCCCCATAGAACTACCTACATCCGTGCCAAGACTTTCGATGAAACTGGCCCGATAGGAATTGGACCAGGTAGCCGGGATGTCTTGCAACTGGGTGATCAGGTCCGCGATAACCGCTTGAAGGTAATCGACCAAGCCAGGTCCTTTGTTGGAATCGTTGTATTGGTCAAGGACTGCTTCTGAGGAACCTCCGACCCCATAGAGCAGGTAATCGAGGGCGGGTAAGCCTTTGGCGTCGAGGTTGCCAGCCTGGGTCAGGTCGTAGTTGCTAGAGAGGAGGTTGGCTTCAATTAGGGAGGTATCGGTTGGGAAGGTATTTACCTGCGAACGGAGGCTCCTGTCGGCTGCAGGTCCAAATTCGAAGGTGGAGCAAAACATCCAGGCACGGTAGGTCGCGACAAAGTCGGAGCGGACCTGGTCCAGATTGGCCTGCGTGGAATTGCTTCCAAATCGTTGGGCGGAAGAACTCAGACTACTCAAGCTGGTATTGAGGTCTTCATAATTAGGAACGATGATGTTCGTGGAAAGGTTGGTCAGGAGTGCTGACTGGTCAAAAGAGATATCTTCGTTTCCATCAGGGTCCTGGCACCCTGCAATCCCCGCCAGGATCGCACTGAGGAAAAGAAACGGGAAGAGAGGGTATTGATAAAACTTTAAAATCATGGGACTGCGATTAAAGGAGGTTCTTGACATTGCCAAAGCCATATACAGAAGACAGTAAGTCACGCGCAGCTACCAGGTTGCTAGAGGTTACTTCGTAGAGGTTGGTACCGATCAGGTCGAGGACTTCCTGGATCTGGGCATCGGTTATAAGCCTGGCTACATTGTACTTTAATGCGGAGGTGAAAGCAATCGCCTCCGATAGTTGATGGTTGCGCAGAGCATCGTCTGCCAACTCACTGTTGGCACCGTTCAGGTAATGGATAGCTGTACCTGCTACTACCAACTCCCAAGTTGAACGAATGATGGGTACTTGTGCATCCTTCACATCCATATCCTTGTTGGAAATCGCTGCTCTGCCCAGGATGAAGGCGTCCATCAGGTTGTTGTTGGTTCCCAGAAGAGGATCACGGCTGTTGCAGTATTTGCCATAAAACCGCATGCCATCGGTATTGGCAGGAAAATTGGTGGGAACTCCCAGGTAGCCAAATGCTTCGTCCCAGTGATGCTCCATGGTAGTACCTATACCTTCGGTAATAGTTTCATTGTCCACTGCGCCACCGATCCGATCTTCACTGAGGTAAACCGAAGTAGCTTGGTAGTAAAAGACAGCCCCCATCAACCCCTTTTCTATCAGTTGTGTGTATTCAATGCCATTTTCATCGAATAGGTATCTGCTGCTGCCATCATTGCTCTCCACGACTCCGGCAACCCCATTGCTGCCGGGCACAGTCGACTGGCTCGCCAAAGCAATATTATCCATATAGGTTTCGAAAAGATCCGCGTCCAACGAAAAAGCCTTGTTCTTCAGTTGTTTGACAGAAGTAAAAGAAAAAGGATTGTTCTCATTGGCGTACATGTCTTTCAGAAGCTGAGCATCCAGTACAGTTCCAGGAGTATTTCCCGTTTTCATATAAGTCGTCATTTCTTCCAGCATATTCAGCCGATCGGTCTGCCCGGAATAGTTGACATTGGCGAATGAATAGGTGGAGGGGACGTCAAAACAAATGGGGTCGTCACAATCATCACATCCTTGGAAAGGAACCATTAGGAACAACGCTGCAAAAAGTATACTCAACTGTTTCATAAAAATACTTGTCTTTATTTAGATCAATTCTAGATAACGAGACAAAACTACTCTGGTGAGCATGGTGAAGCAATACCAAAAAAGGGCCAATCTGGAAAATAGTTCATTTAGGTATAGACCTACCTAAAATTAGGCAGTTCCTCAATGTAATTGGCAGCACACCTATAAAAATGGTTGGTACCTATGTAAAATCAAGCATTTCACGGTCTCACCTTAGCAGATCATCGAATAATACCTATATTTAAGTTAATGAAGTGGATGCATTTTAATGAAAAAAGCCATCAGATACTGGGTGCTGTCTGGTTAGTACTTGGGATCATGATCCCATTCTTTTACTTCACTCCTTTGTTCGGTACTGTACTGTACAAGCTCAACGGAATTGATGTCCTGACCGTCATTGACAACCTCTCGGATGAGAAGCTCAGGACTTTCGACCAGGTATCGGGGATTCTCATGGTTGTATTGCCTCAGGTTATGGTCTTCCTGGGTTTTATGGGCCTGTCCCTGGGTATTTACGGTTTGATCGCCAGAAAAGGCCCTCTGAAATTTCACTATGTAATTCTTTCCCTGGTAACGCTGCTCACCAGTCTCTTCTGTGCGTTTCGTCTGGAAAGTGAGCTTAGTGGCTTTTTTGCCATGTTCAAGCCAACCCCCCAGTTCGGATTTTATTTTATGATGACCCTGCTGGTCCTGATCATCCTCGCGCCCATTATCATTTCTGTGACCTTCCCATCACGAGAGAAGACTACATTTTGATATAAAGAAAAAATATTGTTGGTTATCCTTGTAGAAAACCACCTGATACCGTGCACAAAAATTGAATCTCAGGAAAGTTAGTAAATACGGGTTGTTGTTCCTCCTGGGCTTATCCTCGTGGATTCCTATTCTCGTAATCAATGTTATTTACTGGGTCCAATTCAACATGAATGGATTTGCCCAGTTTACACAATGGTGGTTGAGTGACGAGTTCAGGTCCGCTTACTACGCAACTTTTATCGTTACAAACTATTTCCTGGTTCGGGAACTGGTCAAACGAATTGAAAGGTGGGATGTCATTGATCTCCTTTGGAAATTATTGGTAATTGGAATATCAGGTATCAGCTTTACATTCTTGTTTCAATTGGTCGAAGACCAGATGTTCGAGCAGAATCTGTTCCCCTATGTCAAGGCCTTGAGCGAATCGGTTTCCCTGTATGCAGTATTGATATTTTCTCTGAGTACGATTTTCATCTTTCGGAAACTTATCCTGTACCAGAAAAATAAGCGTAAAGTCTGGTCCTGGAATATTCTACAGGGGCTATTTTTCCTTGGCTTGGCACGGCTGTTCATTGGTTTGGATTCTGTAACCGGACCCAGTTCCCCGGCTGAATTCAACGCTAATTTCATGCAGTTAGATGCAACCGGGATCTATACTTCAGTTATTTTTCTACTTTTTCTAGGGATCTCTCTGTTTCTTTCCGGGAACATCAATTGGTCAGCTTACCTGAATTATCAGCAGAAAATCAGGAGCCTTCTTCTTCTCTTTGTGATCATTTTGCTCTTCTTTGCCTTCTACCTGATGTTTCCCTTCCATGCTTTTCCAAGTACTGATGGTGCCTTCATCTTACTCACCCGTAGGCACATGATCTACGGAATGATCTTTCTATTTCCTTTGATCTATTCTCTGCTGTCTGGTTTGGTCCTGACCTTCAACCTTCAGACCTCTTCAATATTCGAACAGCGGAGCATCGAATTGGCTACCATCCAGCGGATCAATCAAAGTATTCAAGCTAATCTGGATACGGATGAGATATTGCGGACCCTGCTTGATGCGAGCCTTCTAACCTCCAATGCCACTGCGGGCTGGATAGAGACCATCGACAGTACTACCAGGGAATTCAAGCGTACACTTTCTTATTCCAAAGGGGTTACAAAAGAAGAGATAGAGTATTTGCGCATTCGCGAGGACCTCACTTTTACGGTACTGGATTCTGGTAAGCACATACACATCCGCAATCTGCGGAAGCACCGCAACTTTCGATATGCCAAAACCCGTATCCGGTCTCTCCTGGCTTTGCCCATTCTGACCTCCAAGCACCCGGTTGGGGTGGTATACCTGATCAACGAGTTGAGCGGTTCATTTGAAGAGGAGTCCATTCTATCCCTGGTTTCCCTTACCGAGCAAAGTGGGATTTCGATTGAAAATGCAGAACTGGTGGCCAGGTCGATTGACCTGGAGATCTACCGGGAGCAATTGAAGATTGCCAAAACCTTCCAAAAGCAAATCCTCCCCCAGACCCTTCCGGGGACTGACCAGATCGAATTTTTTGTTAAGAGTCAGGAGGCTGACGAGATCGGTGGCGACTTTTACGATGTGACACAGCGGGGCAATACTTACAAAATTGCTGTGGGCGATGTTTCTGGTAAGGGAACAACGGCTGCTTTCTACATGGCTGAGACCAAAGGCATCTTTCAGGCCTTGACCCAACTCGACATTGGGGTCCGGGATTTCATTCTTAATGCCAACAAAACCCTTTCCCACTGTCTCCGCAAAGGGACCTTTATGACCCTGACCTACCTCCACATAGACATGGACGATCTGGGGGTGGAATTGTTGCGGGCAGGGCACTGCGAGACACTGTATTACAATTCAAAGAAAGATGAATTGTGTTCCCTGAAAACAGGGGGGCCAGGATTGGCCATTGTACGCGATGATTCTTTTTCCAATTATACACCAGAACCGGATCGGTTCCTCGCCAACCCAGGCGACCTCCTCATTTTATTTACGGACGGGATCATAGAAGCCCACAACTTCGAAAGGGAGGAATTTGGTATGGAAAGACTCCGGGAAATCGCTTTCCGCTTGCGCCGCACGGACAGCCAACGGATCGCTGAAACCTTGGTGCAACAGGTAAAGGCATTCACTGGCGGGATAATTGACGACGATTATAGTATTCTGGTTATCAGATTTTTACAGGGAAAACAAATTTCAATCAATACCGTAGACAAAAATGATGAAAATCAGGGAAATCGGGCATGAGGGCTATGTAACGGTACAGCCTTCAGGGGAACTGGATGCAAATTCCTCCATTCTAATGGACGAGAAGATCCAAGAGCTTGTAGACAGGGAAGTATACCGGCTTCACATTGATTGTAGCAAATTGCAGTACATTTCAAGTGCAGGGCTGGGTGTGTTCATTTCATTCTTGGATGAGCTTCACGAGCGAGGAGGAAAGTTTGTGTTTTCTAACATGTCGGATAATGTAAGGAAGGTGTTTGACTTGTTGGGCCTGGCGCAGTTGGTGACTATTGTTGAATCCGGATCACAGGTTGAGGAGGCAATTTTATGAAGTCAAGCTATATAGCTATTTGTTCAAAACAGAGCCTACCCAAGATCAGGGCATTTGTGGAAAGTGAATTGCTGTCCATGGATATCCAGGTGGAAACTGTTCATCAACTTGTGCTTGCTGTGGATGAAGCTTGTGCCAACAGCATTATCCACCAGCACTCCTGTGATGGAGAATCCCGGATTCATTTGTCCATCACCCGAAGTGGAAAAAAGTTATTGATCGAGCTTACTGATAGCGGTGACCCTTTCCCCATTAGTGACTACCAACCACGGGATTTACAAGAGATTATCAAGAAACGCACCAAAGGCGGTCTGGGAATATTTCTTATTACCCAGATCATGGACGAAGTAGAGTTATTACAAAACGACCAACATCATATCTATCGATTCACAAAATACCTTTGACAGACCAAAGCCCGTTATGAAAACAACTCCATTACCTCCTTTTTTGTCAAGGATTTGAAGAATTTTTCTTCCGCACGGATCAAATCGTCTGCAATCCCTTTTTTCTTTTCCTGTAACTGAAGCACCTTCTCTTCCACCGAATCCCTGCAAATCATCTTATAAGCGAATACCTTTTTAGTTTGCCCGATCCTATGAGCCCTATCGATAGCCTGTGCTTCCACGGCTGGGTTCCACCAAGGATCAACCAAGAAGACATAATCCGCCGCAGTAAGGTTCAAGCCCACTCCGCCCGCTTTCAGACTGATGAGAAAGACCCTTACTGAAGGGTTTGTCTGGAAGTTTTCTACCTTCTCTTGTCTCCCTTTCGTCTTGCCGTCGAGGTACTCGTATCCGATACCCTCCTTAATCAGTTCCTTTTGGATCAACTTCAACATTTTTACGAACTGGGAGAAAACCAGGATCTTATGATCTCCTGTTTTTTGCTGAATATTTCGCATCAGTTCTTTCAACTTCACAGAATTACTTCCATACTCACCTTCTGCATTCACCAGGCTCGGAGAATTACATATCTGCCTAAGCTTCAGCAAGGCATCAATGATGTAGATTCCTGAGTTGCTCATTCCTGCTTCATCAATCCGGTCCTTTAGCTTCTCCCGAAGGTCCCGCTTAAAAGCGTCATATACTTCCCTTTGTTCCTGTTCCATTTCACAGTAAAGGATAGATTCGGTTTTTTCCGGTAACTCTTTGGCCACTGTTTCTTTGGTCCTTCTCAAAAGGAAAGGAGTCAACAATTTACGCAAGGATCTCGCGGCGTTTGGATCTCCAAACTTATCAATAGGATCGGAGTATGTCTTCCGAAAAAAGGAGCGGTTTCCCAGTAGTCCAGGATTCAGAAAATTAAACTGAGCATACAGGTCATAGGTATTGTTCTCTATCGGCGTACCGCTCAAAGCCAGTCGATTCCGGCCCTGCAATTTCAGCGCGGCTTTGTATCGTTTGGAAAGGGGGTTCTTGATCGCTTGTGATTCATCCAAAACGATATAATTGAATTCGACTTTCTGTAGCCAATCAATTTCACGAATCAATAACCCATAGGTTGTTAAGATAAGGTTGGATTTCCCCAGTTTCCCGGGGTCCCTTAAACGGTTTCCTCCATATTCCAGGTGATAGCGAAGTGAGGGTGAGAATTTTCTTATCTCATCTTCCCAATTGAACAATAAACTGGTGGGGACAATGACTAAGTTGGGCAAGTCAGGATGCTGTTGCACTTGCCGATTTATGAAAGTCAACGTTTGCAGGGTTTTCCCCAATCCCATATCATCTGCAAGGCAGCCACCCCAGCCGAATTCATCAAGAAAATTCATCCAATTATACCCTGCCAACTGGTAGTTCCGCAAAGTCGCTGTTACAGTGTCGGGTATTGGAATTGATCCAATTCGCTCGAATTCCAGCAATTTTTTCTTCTTTTTCTCTAACTCCTCTTGTGCTTTCTGGTCCCATTTCAATCCTTCCAATTCCTCCAACAATGGAAAATGAAAGCTGGCTAGTTTCAGTTTGTTTCGCTTTACCTTCCCCAAACCAAATATTTTCCCTAGTCTTTGAAACCATTCTTCCGGTAAGACACCCATCGTGCCATCTCCCAATAACACGTAACGATCCTGATTTAAGATCGCTTTCCTCACATCTTTTAGATCAGCCGCTTGATTTCCGAACTTCACTTTTAATTCAAGGCCCAGCCAGTCCAATCCTGAGGAAATATTCAGACTCAAAGTTCCCCGATATGGTGAATAGGGCATCTTTTCCAGTTCTTTTAACCCCATTACTTCTATTCCAGCCTCCCGGATTTGATCAAATACTTCCAGAAACCATTCATTCCCCAGGAATTCATTTAGAGTAAGGTGAAAATACCCTCTGTTCCTCTGCTTTTCAAAATTAGGGTGAAGGGTCATTAGAAACTCTCCATAGGCTGTTTCCCTCTCCCGATCACGTTCATAAAGGATTTTTTTTCCTTCGGTTCGCTCAATCACCTTTTCATTGGACAGAAGATCAACCTCTTTACGGTCATATACTATAGCAGGAATGAATAAAATGAAGTCATCAAGGTTCTTCAGGTACATCCTCCGCTTTTTGAATTTTAGCTTTTTTCTGTCTGTTTTAGGTTCCTGTACAGTTTTTTTTGTCGGTGAAATACCTTCCTTAATGTGCCTGTTCAGGTCCATTTGTCTCCTTTTTTCAGCATTGGCTTTATTTCTTTGGCGAGACGCCCGATTGGGTCTTTTTCCTTTTGGGCTAAGGTATTTTTCCAGGTGAACCAATGCAATTGTCTTGTGAAAACACAAATGAGGAGTTTTGCTGGAGCAGGTGCAGCGGGTTACAAGATCTTCTTCATCACTCACAATGATCGTAACCCCTTGGGCCTTGGTTCCGCCCTTTGCCCGGATGTCATAAAAAGCCTTTCTCTCCCCTTCAAAAAATACGGGAAGTAAGTACGGGAATTTTCTCAGATAGGTTATTGCTTTCTTTTCCATTGCAGGACGGGCGTATTCATACAGATAATCCTGAACTGAATTCAAATCAATTTTCATCGGCTTAAACTTAATGGATTCCTAGAGTAAAACAAAAGTGCCCTGGACTGTTCACGAGAGTTGGTTTCAGCCAAAAACCGCTAAAATAAAGCTGGACAGCAATTAGCTGCCCAGCTTATGGGTAAGAGGTGTGTTGTTTCCTCTTCTGTGCAAATGATCTGCTATTGAATTTATTGAAAGTGGCCGTTTTGAGATAGAGCGGACCAGCCGTTCAACCAATTGTTAATGCCGTCAAAAGCACCTTTGTATCCGACTTGGTCAAAGAACAAAGTAGAGGGCTGAACAGCACCGGTTAGCACTGCACCTGCAGTAGGCTGGGGAGATACAATATTAGAAGCGTAACTGACAGACACACCGGGATCAAGGTCAACAGTATTTTGGTTGCCAAAGGTTGACTGCACATCTGTGTTAGCAACATCAATGGTGGCCTGGGGTAAAGAGGTGTCGGGAGATACAACTTTGAATACACCAGTGACTGACTGGTCATTTACATTGTAAAAATAGCTGTTATCAATATTGAGGTTACCAATCTGGTACTGACGGTAGGAGTGATCGTTTCCGCTGAGGAGTTCGATGTCGACACCCTGGCCAAAGTTGACAAAGACTGAGTTGTGGTACTCACCACCCGCATTGTCACGGAAGGTAAGCGCACGTTTGCCGGCAGCAACGCCTCCACCGATATAGGTACAGTTAGAAAAAACCGGAAGGGCATAAGGAGTGCCATTTTCAGGAGAGGTGCCACCGTCGTGCTCACCGCCACGGTCTCCGATCGTTTCCCCTGCAATAGAGAAGCCATATTGTACACGTCCACGCCATCCTTGGTCGTAATCATAAGCGTCGTCGCCACAGAAAGCCACAGCAAGGTGCTTACAGTCGACTGTTCCTCCGAACCATTCCACGCCGTCATCCTGGTTGGAATAGATCTCTACATAATCAATGGTAGTTCCGCTTCCTACTCCTCCAAGGGTGAGGCCATTGATCTCATTGGCCGCACCGATGTTGGAACCACCGTAGCGGATGGAGACGTATTTGATGATGCCAGAATTGTCTGTGTCATCAGAACCACCGTATGAACCGCGGGATTCTGAAGTGGGAATTCCTTCAATAGACTGAACCTGGGGTACAGTGTTGAGAGAAGCATTTCCCAGGACGATCAATCCTCCCCAGAGACCCTGGGTGCCGAATGGGATGTCATTGGGATCGTTGGGATCGTCATCAAGTGCGGTAAAGATGATAGGCATTGAAGCTGTTCCTTCAGCGATCAGAGTTGCACCTTGGGCAACGATCAGGGCAGAAGCTGAAGAACCACTACCAGGACGGCCTTTTATAACGGTTCCGGGTTCAATGGTCAATGTCTGCCCCGCATTGACAAATACAAAGCCATCCAGAATGTAAGTATTGTCAGAAGTCCAGGTTACTGTTCCGGTACCACTTCCATTGTCTGTGATGGTTTCGGTCAAATCGTACAAACAAGTTCCGTCGTCTTTGTCGGCGTCAGGATCATAATTGGTCGCTGTTGGATCAGTACAACCTTCTTCCCCACACCCTTGGAAGGTAAGTCCGGTAAGAACAACTGCCAACGCCAATAAAAGAGTTCTGAAGTATTTCATATCTGCCATCAATTGATAAGTTATGTTTCAACAGCGCAAAGGTCAACCACTGATTTAAAAACCATTTTAGTTTGAAGTAAACAATAGAATAAGAATAAGGGATAAATCCGGGTGATCATGTAGCATTAAATTAACACTGGAATCTGTTTGTTAATTCTAAGATACAACTCTCCCAGGTTTAAGGAGCAATTCCAGTCCTAAAATGTAGACCCTTGCTCAGCTCATACCGTATATAATAATATACATAATGGTATTTGGGTTTTAAATCCAAATACCTCCTTTTTAGAACTTAGAAGGCATATTTTTGAACGATATGTACAATTTAAACAACATTTCCTGCGCCAGCCTTGAGACTTTGGCACAGGGATTGTCGAATACAGGTTGCAGACAGATTAAGAAAGTTTCACACACAACGAAAAATATCATGAAAATAATTACTAAAACCTTCCTGTTCCCTGTTCTGGCGGTATTGTTCTTAAGCACCATCCTCAGCAGTTGTGTTACTCAATGCTACGATTGCAACCCCGCGCCGCCACCCTGTACTTATGGAACGAACGGCTACCCTGGGCCGGCATTCTTTGGACTCGACTGGATCACTGATATTCCCGACTATGTCTGGACCAACAACCAAGCAATTCCAACTGTATTCTACTACGGTGAATACTATAACACGTTACCCGGCACATACAACCTCTACTACGAAGGCCAAATGATAGTAGATTGCTGCCCTGTTGACTATTTCTGGGATGTCACCTTTGACATTTGGGTCAATGCAGGAACTGCTGGTGGATGTGGATTTGTAGGAGCTGATGGCCTTCCTTCTTATCTGATGATTGGAATGGGTCCATACGGTCCCAGCGAGGCTCGCACCAATAAAGCTGAAGTCAGCGACAACGAACGATTTGACATAATCTCCGATACGGACGATGAAATTGTAATGCAGCATACTAATGGGGACGTCAATGTGCGTGTAACTTTCAAGAAGCTCACCGAGAGCAGAAAAGATTCTCTGGAGACTTCCGGAGTCAGAACTGCAGCAGTAGACATATAAAGGTGTTGATTTGAGGTTTTAAAAGACAGAAGCCTTCCCCAGTGGGAAGGCTTTTTTTATAAGGGTGGGTGTGTTACTCCGGCCCTAAGCCCTTAGAAGGGGTCTTCCCCAGCGGAAGACCTCATTTTTGTCTGATGAAGTCTATGTATGTCCGGGAGTTAGCTTTATAGATGTAACCATTCTTTCTTTTCCAAAAGTTCCGATTCAGATTCTTCATAATCCGGGTCGGGAACGCAGCAATCCACCGGACAAACTGCTGCACACTGAGGCTCTTCGTGAAAACCAGTACATTCTGTACACTTGTCAGGAACGATGTAGTAGATCTCATCTGAAACAGCCTCCTGTTTGGTATCGGCATCAACAAAGATGCCATCTCCAAAATCGATGGACCCCTTAAGGTCAGTTCCGTCGGCGAATTTCCATTCAACGCCTGGTTCGTAGATTGCGGTATTAGGACATTCCGGCTCGCAGGCCCCGCAGTTGATACATTCTTCAGTAATTATTATTGCCATCGTTGTGCGCTATTTGAACGAGGTTTGTAATACACTCGTGTTTTAACTACCGTTTACCGAGCAATGTTTAATTTAGGGACAAAGGTAAGTAAATATCCTCTTTGGAAAGTTTTTCCACTGGGTTTTAATATTGTTACAATGTACGAGGCTGATAACAGGCATATCAATCAGAGAGTGTACCAAAGAACTGTGCTGGAGAACTTCCAAAAAGGATTGAATATTCTGAAGCAGGATGATCAGTTGCTCCAATTGGTGGAAGGCCATAACGAGTGGTTTTTACCCGGATTGGTACGAAGAGCCATTCAAGCAATGCTTCCTTGGTTTGAGTCTCCACAACCTGAACAATTCTTTTCTCAAAACAAGCCTGGTATTTATCCGGAGACCTCTAAACATATTGGGATTATCATGGCCGGAAACCTGCCTCTGGTCGGCCTCCATGATCTTTTGATGGTTCTTTTAGCTGGCCACCGTGCACTGGTCCGTACGTCTACCAGGGACTCTGTCCTCATCCGCCGCCTTGTTTCCCAGTTCCACCCCGGCCTGCAGAGCCGAATTGCATTCCGTGAATCATTGGATCCCCAATCACTCTCCTTTCTGATCGCCACAGGCTCCAACAATACTGCCCGTTACTTGAAGCACCAATTCGTAGGAATCCCAAAGATTATCCGCGGAAACAGGTACTCAGTAGCCGTTCTAAATGGGGAGGAGTCCGCGGAGCATTTGAACGGGTTGGCAGAGGACATCCTGCTTTACCATGGAATGGGATGCAGAAGTGTGTCCAACCTCCTGATCCCTAAGGGTTACAGATTTGACAACTTGTTGCAAGCTCTGAATAGATTCCCAAAGGAATTACTTTCCGAGGCTTGGTACAGGGTGGTTACTTGGGAAAATGCCATCCGACAAATGGAGTTCCCGAATGAAGTCGTTGGAAAGCGGGTAGCATTTTGGAAAGGCGAAAATTTGAAAACCGTTCCCGTAGGAGTGGTTAACTTGGTAACCTGGGAAGATCGGACCCAATTGGAGGCTCATCTCACAGCCAAAAGAGATGAGTTGCAATGTATAGTGGGGCGGGATCAACCCGTTGAATTCGGGCGATCTCAACACCCCGGGCTGGCTGATTTTGCCGATGGGATAAATAGCTATGCGTTATTGGTTGCTTAGATTACAGGCCGTCTTTATGGGATTCACGTGTTTACTTTTCCCACCACTTGTTCAACTTGGGATCAATGGGAAGAGACTCAAAAAATGAGATGTTCTCCAAAACAAGGTCTGTAAATGTATTCCAACCTGCACCTGGTGCATCTCCCCACCATCTCAGGGTAATGGATTGATAAATTCCGCCCCAAATTGTGATCTCATAGGAAATTCCTCCAACTCCGGCGACATTAAGATGGGGGAGAAAATAGGGCATGGTAAAGTTCGTCAGTTTACTGAATATCCCTTTGAGTGCATCAGTTGGACAAAGAAGAGGCTCATAGCCTTTTAGCCAAGGGCCATCTTCTTTTAGCCAGGCTATGGACCGGCTCAAAACCATCTCTTCTTTGGTCAGTGAAAACTCAAAGGCCCAGCCCTGATCATCAACTGGTAACTTTAGGATTTGCATTTTGCGGGTACCAATGCTGGAGAAGACCAATTCTTCGATCGGTCTTCTCCTACGGTACAGTTCATTTTCAATCTCCTCGATCATAGTAAATCGAAATTACTATTTTTTCCTATATGAAGAGAGATGTCATTGAGGTGCATTCTGGATGTAAAACTTAGTTGAAGGCAAATCAGGCAATGACCCGGCCCACCATCTTATTTTATGACTGTTCGCATTCTATACCAATGGTTTATCTGTCGAACTGTTATTTTTAAAATTGAGGAGAATTGTCAAGATATTATTTTTAATAAATGGAAATAAGTTGCATCTTTCAATACTCTGGACAATTTAGTCAGCTCTTATCCCGAATTCCAATAAGTCTTGATAATTGGGGTGATTTAATGCAAACTCAGGGTCGATATCTAAATTGAAATAATTCGGTTCACCCAAAAGCGGTTGAACAGCGCGGTTTTGAAATTGGCTATGGAGATTGGTCCAGATTGGCCGGGTTTTCGCTTTCTGAGGATATGGACTTTGGCAATGTTTACTGCTGTGAGGCTGGCATTGAAATGAAAGTCGAGT
>JBFGVE010000064.1:0-15546 GCA_041565275.1 Bacteroidia bacterium | reverse complement strand
ATCAACGAAACTGTTTGAAGAACATAGTTCAGATAATAGGGGGTTAGTACAAATCACAAAGTTAGTTGGCCAATAGCGGCCCCAATCATGATACCCGGTGCGGGAAATACCATAACAAAAAAACCTGCCCCCGCGGCGAGCGGAAAGCGTCATGGACAACGCCAAACTCGTCCACGAAGATCCACCCCCTACAATCAAACTATCTTATCTCTCGGTCCATTTTATTGTTGCAAGTCCATTGTTGCCCTGGTCTTGATCAGGATTACTCATAGTGTTAATTATTTCAGATAATTCCAGGTTTTGCAAATCTTTTGTAACCGGTCTAAACCAGCCTTGAGGTCTTTGATTATGTATGGTTTCATCATCTTTGCGGTGATCTTGGAGTTGAGGTTTTCACCTGCATCAACTTCCAGTAACCAGTCCACTCGAATTCCTTCAGCCTCGGGAACCAGGTTCAGGGACCCGTCCATTCTTTGTTGGCCTTTGCCGAACACGAATTGAAAATCGATCCGTTCAGGTTGGTTACCGCCTTTGATCTCTGTCTGTCCATACCGCTTTCTGGCAGTCCATTTTTGTGTTGCACCCTTACCAGCTTCCGGCCCTTCATAGCTGAACTCATAAGCGATCTTTGACCCTGAATTCCAATTGGTCCAGGCCTCCCAGTTCTTTATATGGTTTAGGTAATCGAAAAGCTTATCCCGGTCCGCCACAACCAGGATACTTTCTTTGATCTCCCACTTGCGAGGGAGGAGAAGACCGTAGACAACGTAGAGGAAGAGAAAACCTCCGAAACAGATCAATGCAATAGTCCAATTATCCATAGAATAGTTTGATTACCCATGTAGCACGGCCCACTTGAACAGAGTCAGCACGGCCCACTTGAACAGAGTCAGCACGGCCCACTTGACCAGAGTCAAAAAAGTCCGATTGAATGATGGCCGACATAGCGAGGGCTGGAATTTACGAACATAAACCCGTAGTATAAATTAGAATTAAGCAAATGCATGCCTTCAACATAGTTAATCGGCCTTTAAAGACAAAATGCTGAAAAAAGATAAAACATTTTGCACATATATCGTACCTTGCTAGTATCCTTAGGGTCTTCTTAAACTATGTTTAAACTTTTCTAAAATTGTAGAAATGAATACCCACGTCGACAAAGCTCAAGACATCAATATCCAATCAGGTAGTAACGAACACCCGCACGGTGAAAGGATTGGCGATTCCACGTTTCATTTTCCAGTGACTGGTCACCAGAAGATAAAATGAAACTGGATGAATGCGGGCACACTTAGAAGAATATGATGAATTCGGCTTTCGAAGAACTTTTACGTGAAATAATAACAAAGGAAGCAGGTAATGCAATCCGATCTGCTACGGAAGAGAAACTTTCCCAAATCCTTGTTGACAATGACTTTGAACAGAATGAGGATACCCCGGAGTGGTTAGTCTTATTTTTTTCTTCTCTTAGAGACAAACTTTTGATTGAACCTCAGCCATTGCATGTTACCCAAACTAAAGCAGATGTATGGGAATTTTTTAGTGACTTACAGGAACTGGAAGTTTTTGATTGTCTTGATTATGGCGAGTGGATAAGAATTCGATTGTCAAAACACGATATGTTGGGTTTTATTTCAATTGAGCATGGCTTTTTCCAAGTTGAAAAACTTTCATCTATACCTGAAGATGGATTGAACGACCTCCCAGAGGCTAAATTACTGAGTAACTAATGGCACAATGGCTGGCTGACTCCTATTCGTTGCTATCATTACAAATGAGCCATTTGAGAAAACTTCCCCCAATTGCTGTCCCATCAATGGGGCAATTCATACTGATACCCACCAATACCACTTGAGTGTAAAATTCATGAACCTAGCCATTGTCGACTGGATCTTGATCGGAGCTTACCTTGTATTTACCACTCTGATCGCTTTGCGTTATGCAGGGCAAGCCGGAAAAAACCTGGGTGAATTCTTTCTCGGCGGCCGGCGTCTGCCCTGGTATATTTTGGGTATCTCCATGGTTGCCACGACTTTTGCAGCGGATACGCCGCTTGCAGTAGCGGAAATCGTCTACCAGGACGGTATTTCCGGAAACTGGATCTGGTGGAATGCATTGATAGGCGGAATGCTGACCACTTTCTTTTTTGCTCGTCTGTGGCGGCGTGCCAATGTCCTCACCGAAGTAGAGTTTATAGCCCTACGCTATACGGGGAAAGCCTCACGCTTTTTACGCGGTTTTAAAGCAATTTATCTGGGTGTGATCATGAATGTAATGATCATGGGATGGGTCAATCTTGCATTTGTCGGAATCCTCCAGGAATTCTTTGGTATCGGTGGAGTCAATGCCCTTTTACTCACAGGAGGAGTCATGGCCTTGGTTTCTATCTATTCCGCTTTGGGCGGATTGATGGGAGTGGCTGTGACTGATGTAGTTCAATTTATTATCGCCATGGCTGGAAGTGTGATCCTGGCCGTAATTGTCCTTAACAGCAATGAGATCGGCGGTGTAGCGGGATTGAAAGAAAAGCTGGGGGAGGACAACCCCGCTTGGAATATTCTTCCGAAGGTGCAAATGGGCAATATTGCCGGGGTGGCTGGAGAATATGTTATCACTTTCATGGCCTTCTTGAGTTTTGTGGGATTGCAATGGTGGGCTAGCTGGTACCCGGGAAGTGAACCCGGAGGAGGGGGATATGTGGCCCAGAGAATGATGAGTGCTAAAACTGAGCGTGATTCTGTCTGGGCGACCCTGTTTTTTCAGGTAGCACACTATGCCTTGCGTCCCTGGCCTTGGATCATAGTTGGTCTGTGTGCAATGGTTTTGTATCCTGACCTTGGTGCGGATGCTAAATTCGGTTATGTTAAAGCAATGGCCGACTTCCTCCCGGATGGTATCAGAGGATTGTGCCTGGTTGCCTTTATCGCCGCCTATATGAGCACAATATCAACACAGCTAAACTGGGGAGCATCTTACTTGATCAATGACCTGTACAAACCTTTTGTAAAGCCGGAATCAGAATTCTTAGATCCCGAGCAAGCTCAAAAACGGTATGTTCTGGTCTCCAGACTTGCCACTGTAATTCTCATGGTCGCAGCTTTAGTGGTAACTTCCCGGTTGGAATCGATCAAGGCTGTTTGGGATTTTATCTTTCAATGCGGAGCGGGTTTAGGCGCTGTGCTCATCCTGCGCTGGTTCTGGTGGCGCATCAATGCGATGACAGAGATTGTGGCTACCGCAACTCCTTTTGCAGTGTATATGATCATCCAATTCGTGCTTGAACCTTCATTCAGTGACAGTTATGCTGAATTCTGGAAGAGCAATCGCATATCGTATTTTGTTACGATTTCAATCACGACTTTATCTTGGGTAATTACAGCTTTTGTAACCGATCCGGAACCACAGAAGCATTTAACGGTATTTTTGGAGCGTGTTCGTCCGGGTGGCTGGTGGGGTCAGGTTTACAACAAAGCAGGGATCAAAAAGCCCAGGGTACCCACTGGAATGTTGGTGGTTTCATGGGTATCCGGGATCGTTATGACTTATTCGGTTTTGTTTGGGGTAGGGGAGTTGATATTTGGTACTCTGTCCTCTGCATTAGGGCTGATAAGCTTGTCTGCCGCAATGGCACTTGTATTGTGGTGGACAATGAAAAAAGCCGTCCCAGGGGACAGCTCTGATATCTTGACCGGCAAATAAACTTAAGCGTTCTCAGCTTGCATCTTAGCCTCAATGGCAGCTATAACCGGACGGTTCTGCTCTTCAAGCGTAGGTTTGCGGTCAACAATTGGTGATGTAACCCTGAGCTGCTGTCTGCGGCGACGTGCCTTGGAACGCAACCTTAACTTCTTCGTAGTGAACTTCTTTGCCATGTCTATTCTTGAATTAGAACCGCAAATATAACCGGAAATTGCTTTGGAGAAAATAAATTTGAGGAAAATGGCTAACACATTTCACTATTCGAACTTTGATGACTTCTTTTGCACTGCCTTGTTCCGGTCATATAAAATCAAAATTCTCTGTTCTTGTAAACTTTAGTTTTATCTCAAATGAATCACCAAACTTCTCTGTTTACTGGTCTTATGCAACCTCTGCTTGAGGGGTTTGCCTGGGGAACTGGCGCCAATGAAGGTAGTCCACCTTATTCCAAGGAAGATCTGGCCCGTTACTCAGCAACTTTGCTGACAACAGAACTGGTCCGTGATCTGGCTGACCTCCCCGTTCAAGAAGCAGGAATAGATCTTATCGAAAAAGTAGATGCTTTTGTAGACACGCACAAAACCCTCGAGCCTGTCCGGGAGTTTATCCTGGATCTGGCCCTTTTGCAAGTTCTGGACAATGGCAAGGAGAATCCCGATTTCCTTGAAAGCAAAGCCTGGATGGATGTCGAAGATAAAACCGAAGATAGAGGAACTGAGCTGCTTAATATTCTGGTCTATCTTCGCGACTGTGCTGAAAATGAGCTCACTCCTGATTTAGATGATTTCCTTTTTGAATTCCTGTTGGTGGATGAGGATGACCACCAGGACGAGTTTTTTATCTACGAGTCAGTGATCAGCAATAGGGAAATGGTGGAAGGGAAAGTGGAAGAGATTGTGAAGCTGGGTAATGTTCAACGGGATGACATGGTAGAGTTGTTCACTCCTCTGATGGTATTCTTTACCAGATCTGAGAAAAGGCCTGGTCGAATGACCTTGGCTATGCTGGAGGGAAGCAACCTCGCAGGGATCCATGTTGGTATTTATCAACTGCTGTCCCGTGCCGGCGAGATCTATAGGCGTATTTGAGAATATCATTCCAGAACTTATTGCTCAGGTCAGCCCAAGCGCCACTGGGCAGCCAGTATTCCCGCGGCAACACCTACATTCAGGCTTTCCCCTTTGCCATAACATGGGATGCTAACCTTTTCCAACCCGGGAAGTGATCGCAATTCCTCTGAAAGCCCATAAGCTTCATTTCCCATCAGGATCATGGGTTTGTCAGAGAGTGTAGAATCTGAAAGAGGAGTTCCGTTCATATCTGCCGCCCAGATTTGCCGGGCATGCGTCCTGATAAAACCCTGGAAATTATCTACATAGGTAATGTGAAGTCGGAAGAGCGATCCCATAGCTGCCCGAACAACCTTCGGGTTGAAAACCTCGACGGTGCTTGCAGAACAAATAAGGCTCGAGAACCCGAACCAATCAGCTGTTCGGATCAATGTACCCAGGTTGCCGGGGTCGCGTAAATCTTCAATGAGAAAGGCAGGTAAGTCAGGCAGGTCATCTAGTTGTTCAACGGATTGATAAAGCGGTGCATCGGGAAAGCGGAATACGCCAATGATCCCTTCAGGTTGGATCTGGGTGCTGATTTTTTTGAAATCAATGGCCCCGGCAATCAAAACTTTATCCCGGTCAACGTCAGGGAGACCCTTCAGTTCTTCTCCTTGTCTGAGGACAATTGCTTCCAGTGGATAAGAGGAAGAAAGAGCTTCGTACAGAACCTTTTGACCTTCAGCAAGAAACATACGGTGATTGCTGCGGTACTTCTTATACTGAAGAGATATGAAAAATTTTAACTTTGCTTTTGATAAAGGAAGCATGACCGGAAGGTATCAATGAATTTTGAAAAAGGAAACCTGGAACAGCCAAAACGGAACAGGTCCAGTAGTTGGGGAAAGCTCTTGTTGGGGATTTTTGTAGTTACGGTTCTGGGTTCCTGCTCCGTCACTGAGCACCTCGGACCCAATGAATACCTTCTCAAATCCAGTGTTTCCTTTGAAAAAGTAAAGCCTGAAGCGGAAGAACTGGCCGGAAAGAAGATTCGACTAACCGGCCTCAGAGAGCTGGGTCTTTCCACAATAGATGAATCCGTTCTATACTCCTCGGTCCGCACCCGGCCCAATAAACGGATGATAATCCCTAAAACCTACCTTCATTTCTACATGTTGGGAAAGTCACTGCAGACCCCTTTGGATTCTCTGATGCCTCCAACCAGGGCGGGAAGAACTCAAAATGGGAAATTATGGAATGACTTCAAAGTATTGAGCCAAAGCCCTCAGAAATTATTGGCGTCTATAAAATACCTTGATCAACGGCTTTTAAAGGGGAATTTTATCGATTCCTTGGGTAGTTTTCTGGAAAACACGGCTGGTGAACCACCTCGAATTCTAGATTTAGATCAATTGCGTCTCGATCAGGAAAATCTGGTTCAGGTTTACTTCTCTCAAGGCTTCTTTTACGCCAGTGACACCTTTGAAATTGACACGCTTAGGAAATTTAGCCTTTTGCGTTCCGGGGGAAGAGAAGAGACTAAGAAAGTCAAAGTCAAATTTCTAATTCGAGAGGGAAAAGCTGCAGTCATCGACCGCTATGAGATTGACAGTGTCTTGATTACCAACCAATTTATCTACAACCGGTTACAGTTGACCAAGGACAAATCACTTTTGAAACCAGGAGACCTTTATGTTGAACGTAACATAGTTGCCGAGCGCTCCCGGATCGTGGACCAAATGCGGAATAGTGGGTGGTATTCGTTCAATCCTCAAATGGTCTTCTTCAATGTGGATACCTTACCAGACTCCGTTTCGGGAAAGCTCCCTAACAACCCCGCCATCAAAAACTACAGTTCGGTTGTGGTAAAGATAAGGATCCCAGCCGAGGTCGCGCAGGTTCACCTGGGCAAGATTACTCTCAATGTTGACGCTGCAGAATTTGATCCCGAACAAGACACACTTTTACAGATCATTAGTTCCTATTTGATGAATGATTCTCTGAGAAAAGTATGGGGGATCTCCCGCAGGATCTACAGTGACAGCAATTCAGTTGTCTTCTTCGGATACCCCAGGGTAATGCAAAAACTCAACCTTAATTTTCTGGAACAGTTGATCGAACAAGAGATAAGGGTCGCTGATCTAGGAAAGCTAAGTTACAGGGAAGGGCAGCGTTTCAGCCTGATTGTAGAACGCAATGTTCAAAGACGGCTCCAAAGCCTTGGAATCTTCAAGTATGTTCTTGTGAAACATACTCTGGATGGTCAGACATTGAATATCAGGATTGAAGCCCAATTGCTTCAGAAGTACCAAATCAAAACAGGGGTGGAAGGGTTTACCCAGACAGATCCTTTTATCTCACGTAATCTTCCGGGATTTGGATTTGAAGTGGGCCTTCGTAATCTATTGGTCTTTAAAGGGGCTGAAAAGCTAGATTTTTCAGCGGCAGGGAATGCCTCCTTTTTCAGAACGGGCGACGGGGAGGATGGCCAAGTATTCCTGGCTGGTAACGCTGGATTCAATTTTACAGTACCGCGCCTTATAATTCCTTTTGCGAGAAAGATCGTCCGGGGAAATTTGCAGGCTTTTAGTCCTTTCACTTCCTTCAAGCTTGATGGGACCCGCGAGGACAGTCGTGCATATACACGTAATTCATTGACCATGAACTGGAATTACAATTGGATAAATGGATCCGATGGAAGGTTAAGAAATATGAAATCTTCTTTGTCTCCGTATGTGATCTCTTTCGTCACCAGTAACCTGAGTGATCAATTTATTAACAGTATCCTCAACATAGAAGATAGAGAACTGCGAAACTTATTCGCACTGGACTTCGCCTCCAGGTACAGTTCTTGGGGAAGGTACCAGTTTACCCTTTCGGATTATGGTCAACGTAAGAACAGCATCACTTCCTTTTTTCAGGGTGTGCTAGAAATGGGAGGGAACACCCCTTTCCTGATAGATCGGCTGGGACACTTGGTCCAAGATACGGTGAACTTCTTCCAGGCACCTGATCTTGGATATGAGGATGGAAAACTCGGGAATGTATTGTATGGTCAGTATTTAAAAATCTCGGGGGAGGCAAGACTCCATGCACCGCTTACAGAAAAGAGCTCATTTGTCATAAGGGGTTTTATAGGGGCTGCAAAGCCCTGGAATTTTACCCGCAATGTTCCATTGACTTCACGTTTTTTTGCCGGAGGAGTCAATGGAATGCGTGGTTGGCAATCGAATACTCTGGGGCCAGGTACCTATTTGCCAACCTTGAGTGATACGACTGAAGCAACTTTTGGGAACGTACTCAACCTGGGAGGAGAATTTCGCCTTGAGTTTAATGCCGAATTCAGAGCCAATGTGTATAACTGGATAGAGATGGCTATATTTTCAGACATTGGAAACGTGTGGTTTCTGCCCGGAAGTGACCTGGGATTCGAAGGACAAGAAAAGGCAATTCTCTCAAAAAACAACATCGGTGAGCTTGGATGGGATTTTGGGATTGGTATTCGGTTCGATTTTGATTTCTTTGTATTCCGAGTTGATTTTGCTCAGCAACTCTATGACCCCTCTGTCCAATCTTTTGTGGTTAAGTCCTTTCCGCGTGATTTGGGAGGTGGAGGTTTTCAAACTAATTTTGGCATAGGTTACCCGTTCTAAATAAAAGATGAGTTTTGAATCTGACCAAAGATGAGTTTTGAAAAGATCAAAAGGGATGTCCTCGTGGGCAAACTCTCTCCAATATATTACCTTGGTGGCAACGAGCCCTTTTTTGTAGATAAACTTTGCAAACTCATTGAGGAAAATTCCCTGAATCCCGGAGAAGAAGTTTTTAACAAAGCCGTTTTGTATGGCAAGGATGCCTCAGCAAGTAAACTCTTGGGAGAGTTAAGGAGCTTTCCTATGATGGCTTCCCGGCGTCTGGTCATGCTAAAAGAAGCACAGCGGTTCCCGAAACAAGAATGGACCAAACTAAAATCTTATTTTGACAACCCGGTAGACAGTACTGTATTTGTGATGGCATTCAAGGAAAAGGACCTTGATGGCCGGAGTAAGATTTTCAAATCCATTCAGAATAATGGAGTTGTTTTTAAGGGAAAGGCTCTTTATGATAACCAGATTCCCGCCTGGATCCAGAAATATGTTGATGACAAAGGATTTAAATTGGAACCGGAAGCCCTGCGTGTTCTGGCAGCTTATTTGGGAACCAATCTCGGATTGATCGAAAGTGAACTGGAGAAGATATTCATTTACCTTATGGGGAATAAGGACCGGTCAATCACCGCCAGTATCGTCTACGAGATGATCAACATTGACAAGGACTTCAACGTTTTTGAACTGATGAATTCTCTGGGAATGCGCGACCACTCCAAATCTCATTTTATCATCAATCAGATGATGCGTAATATTAAAGATCATCCCCCTTTATTGATCGCTTTCCAGTTATTTACGTTTTTTTCCAAAGTGTTCCGGGTACATTCTCAGCGGTTGGTCAATGAACACGATGTGGCCAGAGAATTGGGAATATCGCCTTTTATCGCACGTCAATACCTAGTTGCTTCACGGAACTATAGTTCCAAGGACTTGTACCGGAATCTAACCTTTGTTCTTGAAGCAGATTTGTTTTTGAAGGGAGTTCAGCCTACGCACATGGGACCGGAACACATAATGAAGATCTTGATTTATAAATTACTCAACTAATTTGGTTGACTCGCTGGCATTTAGAGAAAGATGTCCAGAATGATTGAAATTTGAATTTCGTATCTTGCCAGCATTAATTGACCTCAATGAGCACTCAAAGACGTTTATTAGCTCTCGTTTTCATTCTCCATTTATTCTCTATTTCACTGGGGCAAAATACCACAGGGACCATCCGGGGTACTGTAGTGGATTCCAACAACGAACCCATATACGGTGCAGTTGTAGCAATACTTAGTGCACAGACTGGAGCCTATACGAACGAGGAAGGTATTTTTTCCATCGGAAAACTTGAGCCAGGAGATCACTACGTACAGGTTACCTACATAGGTATGGATACTGTCAGCCGGGAATTCGTTCTGGGAGACGGTCAGACGATTACGACATCATTTCAGCTTCAAGTATCTTCAACCCAGCTGGAAACAGTAAAAATTCAGGACCAGTACAATGGTCGGATCCGCAAGCGTGAATTGGATATTGGGACAGATAAGGTTACCGCTCGCCAGATTAACCTGATGCCTTCCTTGGGAGCTCCTGATTTAGGTCAGTACATGCAGGTACTTCCGGGAGTAGTGTTTACGGGTGACCAAGGGGGACAATTGTATATTCGTGGTGGTACACCAATTCAGAATATGGTCCTCTTAGATGGTATGATCATTTACAGCCCATTCCACAGCATTGGTTTATTTTCTACGTTTGATGCCGACTATGTCCGTTCTGTTGATGTCTACAGTGCTGCCTTCCCAGCGCAGTACGGTGGCCGGATCAGTTCCATTATGGACATTAAGACCCGAAATCCAAATGCGAATGGAGTTAGGGGAAAGGTCAACATCAATCCTGTCACAGCGGGTTTGCTGATCGAAGGACCCTTCAAAGCAAAAAAAAATGGCGGCGGTGGTTCGGGCTTCCTGGTATCGGCCCGGCATTCCTACCTCGACAGAACAAGTAAAAGCTTGTACAGCTACGTTGATGACACCTCCGGGCTTCCTTTCTCATTTACGGATATTTATGGTAAGCTCACCTTCACTGACGGCATAAATAAATTAAATCTCTTTGGTTTTTACAATGGTGACAATGTCAACTATGAGTTTCCTGCAAACCTGACCTGGGACCAATCTGGTGGAGGAGCACAGTTTCGCTTGTTGCCAGCCTCTTCCAATGTCATCTTCACGGGAAACTTCGCTTATTCTTCTTTTTCCTCTGGACTTCAGGCAGCTTCCGAGGCTTTCCCTCGGAGTAGTCTCATTCAGGGATTCAATGGAGGACTTAGATTTACCTATATTGTCAACTCTGTAGACGAGTTTACCTATGGGATAAATTTACTTGGTTTCCGGACGGATTATAAGTTTACGAATTCATTTGGACTGGTCACTTCACAGATATTCAACAACACCGAAGCAACAGCTGATTTCAATTATAAAAAGGTATTCCAGCGAACAGATGCTACCAAGGCGGACTCTATCACCGATATTGTCGTACTTGAACCAGGAATTCACCTTCACTATTACAACGACCATAGCTTTATCTCATTTGAGCCAAGATTGCGTGCAAAGGTCAACCTGAACCGTGTTTCCATTTCTGGCGGAATAGGAATGTACTCTCAAAACTTACTGGCAGCGACCTCTGACCGCGATGTCGTAAACCTTTTCCAGGGGTATCTGGCAGCTCCCTTAAACGTGGATGACCAGATCAAAGACCATACATTACAGACTTCAACCCATTATCTTCTGGGGGCAGAAATTGAATTGATCGACAATCTCTCAACAAGAGTAGAGGGGTGGTACAAAGATTTTACCCAATTGACCAACATTAATCGGGACAAAGTATTCCCTTCAGATCCTGACTTTATTACCGAAACTGGTAGCGCTCAGGGTTTGGATTTGATTTTACGCTATGAGACTCCCAGGTGGTATGTATATGGGACATATGGATTAGCAAAAGTGGACCGGAAAGATAGAGTGCGTGAATACAATCCTGTTTGGGATAGGCGGCATAACATTAACGGATTAGTGGCTTACACCATTGGAGAGGTAAATAGTGAAGATGATATCGACAATGTCCGTCCCAAGTTCACAGACCCCAAGTGGGAAGTGAGTTTGCGGTGGAATCTTGGTTCCGGATTCCCTTTTACTCAGACTCAAGGGTTCTTCGAAAAGGTCGATTTTGTTGACAATGGTGCCCAGACCAATTACGTTAATCAAAATGGCAATTTGGGCATTTTATATGCCGAAGAGATCAATGGTGGACGTTTACCGTATTATCACCGCTTAGACTTTTCGGCCAAACGGCGCTGGGTATTTAAAAATAAGTTTATGGTAGAGCTTCAGGTAAGCACTTTGAACCTTTACAACCGTAGAAACGTATTCTACTTCGATAGAGTAAGATTTGCGACGGTATATCAGCTTCCACTTCTACCAAGCTTGGGACTCACGATAAAGTATTGATTTATGAGAAATCAGATCGGGAGCAGCTTGTTCCCCGGGAGGAAAGGAGTTTTGTTCATCATGATATTGTTGGCTGCTATTTCCGGTCATGGTCAGCAACCCTCGGAAAATAGCCTGTTTGCCATCTACAAGGATGCCATTGAGTTGGTCGACAAGGAGAAGTATTGTGCTGCGCAAACAAAGCTCGAAGATTATATACAGCTCAGTGCCAGCTCCTATGATCCTTCACATCGCAATGACCTCCGGGCAGAAGCTCAGTTTTACCATGCTTTTGCTGCGTTCAATCTTCTTCACAGTGACGCCCAATCTCTCTTTGAGAGATTCATCTCGGAACATCCCACCCATTCGAAAGTGGACGAATCCCGGTTTTACATCGGTAAGCTTAATTTCATGCGTCGGGATTATGAGCAGGTGCTGCCTTACCTGAAAGAGATCGATCACGGTAATCTTGAGAGAGAAGATGTGGTACAGTCGCGGTTTATGCAGGGGTATTGTTATTACGAAAAGGGAAAGAACCGGGAAGCGATGAATATGTTTCGGCAGATACAAACTGATAGAAGTTCATATGGACAGCAGGCCTCTTACTATTATGCAATGATGTCTTATGACAACGGGGATTACAATGAGGCTTATAAAGCATTGACCCAGATTGCCCCTGATAATGAGTTTGCGAAAGGGCTTGAGGTCTACAAGGCAAGTTGCCTGTTGAAGCTTAAACGCTATGGTGAATTAGATTCCCTCGGGGAAACATTGATCAATGACGCTGACAGGTACCGATCAAGCGGCCAGATCTGGTTCATTTTAGGCAATGCATCTTTTGAACGTGGTAACTATACCAAGGCGATAGAATCTTTCGAAAAGTTCGAAGCTACGCGTGGTGGAGTCCTCAACCGTCCTGGTCAGTACAGGATGGGGTATAGTTTTTACCAAGCCAAGGATTTTGCCCAGGCCCGTCAACGGTTTGAACGTTGTCTTACGCCAGATGATGAGATTGCACAAAATGCCTATTACTACCTCGGTAACTGCTTTATTAAATTTGAGAAGTATGAAAATGCACGGACTGCCTACCTTAAGGCAGCAGACATGAATTTTAACCAGAAAATTCGTGAAGAAGCTTTGTTCATGAGCAGTAAGGTCAGTTTTCAAACACGTTATTACGAAGAAGCCCTGATAAGTCTGCAAAAATTCCTGAAGGACTACCCAGGATCTGACCACCGTGAAGAAGGTACTAGTCTGATTGGCGAGATTCTGGTTTACACCAGTAATTTCAAGGATGCGATCGACTACCTTGAAGATGGAGACAGGTTGAAGACACAGCGTGCCAAGGCAGCCTATCAAAGGGCTTGTTTCTCCTATGGTGTACAGCTTTTCGAACAGGAGATGTATGAAGGATCAAGCAACTACTTCAGAAAAGCTTTGAATCAAAACCAGAATCAGGAAACGACCATGAACGCCTATTTCTGGAATGCAGAGGCACAGTACCGAATAGGTAATTATATTGCAGCTATCTCTTCTTATAATACCTTTATTCGTCAGCCCTATGCCGCCAAGCAGGAAAATTATGCTTTAGCTTATTATGGCATTGCCTGGTCCCATTTGCGCCAGAAAGAATACGATGCTGCTGGAATAAACTTTGAAAAGTACATTGGTTTAGCGGATCGAGAAAATGATTCCGAATTATATGTAGATGCACTTCTTAGGGCTGGTGATTGTGAATTTGCATTGAGAAATTATGCTGGTGCCCTTCGGTATTACAAGCAGGTCAGGGGTTTCAATGCTATGCATGTGGACTATGCGCTTTACCAGATTGGGCTGTTGTATTTCAGGAAATCTGATTACCAACGTTCGGCTGAAACACACGTCCAATTGGCAGCAAACCACCGCAAAAGTGAATACCGTGATGATGCACTCATCTCCGCTTCAGAGACTTATCTGACCTGGCTCAATGATCCGCAAAATTGTGCAAAGTATTGCAGGATCCTAATCAGAGATCATAAGGACAGCCCTTATATTCCGTCCGCTTTATCGCGGTTAGCCATTTCTGAAGAGCGTAACGGAAACAAGGAAATTGCTGTGAAATATTACAAACAAGTAGTCTATGATTATTGCAATAGCACCAGCAATGTGACGGTTGCCCTGAGTGGATTGTCCAATCTGCTATCTTCTTCGGAATACGATCAGGTAGAAGCTCAGTACCGTGAGAAGTGTCCTAAAAGTGAAGGAGGGGGACATGATGAAATGGAGGATTTAACCATTGAAGTTGCCGACATGAGATTCTTCGAGGATAATTTTTCTTCTGCTAAAGATAAGTACTCAAACTACATATCGGATTATCCGGGCGGGCAATATGACTACCATGCACATTACTTCCGAGGTGAATGTTACAAGGCTCTCAGGGATTTTGACCGCGCCTTGGATGACTACCAACATGTATACAGTTCAGCAGTTGTTAATGAGTACACGATCAAAGCTTTGAAGGCAGCGGCTGATCTCTTGTATGAAGAAGGGAATTTCCTGGCTGCAATGGAATTGTACACTGCCATGGAAGAGAGATCTGATAAATTGGCAGATCGTTTAGGTGCTCAATTTGGGGAAGCCAAAACACACCTGGCAAATGAGGATTATCTGGCCGCAAAGACTAAATTGCTGGCAATCTACTCGGACCCCAATACAACCGATTACTCTAGAACCAAGGCACGGGTACAGATTTCAGCTTGTGAATATTTCCTTGGAAATACCGAAGATGCCTTCCGAATGTTCTCTGAAATTGAGAAGGATAATGAAAACGTATTCGGGGCAGAGAGCCAGTATTACCTGGTCCGTATTTTGTACGACCGTGGTGAGTACGAACAATCTAAAATTGCTGCCTTCTATCTGAAGGATAAGTATACGAGTTATAACTATTGGAAGGCACGGGCATATTTGATCCTGGCAGAGGATTATATCGCCCTTGGTGACACATTCCAGGCCACCAAGGGTACTCTTGAAAGTCTGGCGAATCAGGATGCATTTAAGGATGTTAAAAAACAAGCTAAGAAAAGACTTGAGGAACTGGAGATAGCCCGCAACCAGGGTTCTCGGGAAATTCCAAGCAATGATCTTGATAGTCTTATCAAAAATGAGGAGGTTGATAAATGAAAACCATCCCGAATATTTTCAGCTTACTCATACTGGCGTTGGCACCTGTAATAACGGTAGCTCAAGGGGGGATCATTAATGATAACATGGAGATGACCAATGATTACGAGCCTAACCTCTCCGACATGGACAAACCTCTTGTGGCCCTTCCCGGAACTGGAGTAAAAGCAGAACAAAGGAGCTTTGAATATGACGAAATCGAAGTACAGGCGAATACGGACTACGAACCGCTCAATCCTAAAATCCAAAAACCACAAAAAGAGAAGTGGAGACCCTTGAAAAACAATTTTTTGAAGATTGGATATGGGCGTTTTGTAACCCCATTCGCGCAATTGCACCTGGCTTCCGGGAGAAATACAAGTGGTAGGGTGGGGTTGGACTTCTCTCACTTTTCTTCCTCAAATGGATTCGTTGATTATGCTGAGTTCAGGGAGGATAGAGGTGGGATCAAAGGAGAATACTATACTAAAACCAATACTCTCAAGGGGCATTTTAACCTCGACAATGTAAATTATTTCTACT
>JBFGVE010000063.1:0-15607 GCA_041565275.1 Bacteroidia bacterium | reverse complement strand
GCAACCATTACGCCAACGGCTTCAGGAGTTAAAGCGACCCGGTTTTCAAAGAAATAACTCTCCTTGGGAACACCGATCCGAAGATTTTTCTTCGACTTGTTGGTTCGAACCGGCATTTCTGCTGGAACTACCCATGATGAAGGGTGAAGTTCGCTCAAGATACTCCCCCCCAGTTTGGAACCACTCATGTACAGACTATTGCAACGTCAATTCTATTACTCTATTCAGAGGTCCGGTGTTGATGATGCGGATCAGAACCGCTTCCTCCGGTATCAAAGGACCTATCAATTCCGGCCATTCTACAAAACAATAATCACCGGAAAAAAAGTACTCTTCATAACCCAGATCGTACACCTCCTCCAAATGCTTTATTCGGTAGAAATCAAAATGGAAAATGCTTCCGTGTGGGCTATCATATTCGTTAACAATGGAGAAGGTGGGGCTATTTACTATATCCTTGCTTCCAAGCACCTCAGCGAATCCTTTTACAAGGGTAGTTTTCCCCGCACCCAAAGGGCCATAAATTGCAAAAATTCTATCATTCGGACAAGCATGGAGAATTTTTTCGGCAGCCGTCGCTGCATAATCAGGTCCATGGGTCTCTATCCTCAGGGTATTTGCCATCGTTTCCTTTTTGCTGCTAATGCTCTTACCTTCCCAGGGCATATAATTTTTATTACTTTGAATTAGATCTGTCCACTATATCGGGTACAGGTTTCCCAAAATAGAGGACAATTCCATAAAGTACTGCCAGTGATATTGTAAAAGTCAACCAGAAAGGGAATCCCAACGCGGCTGGAAGGATTCCCATAGTGGTCCCTACGATGCCAACGGTAAGGGCATAAGGGAGTTGCGTTCTCACATGGTCGATATGGTTACAATTGCTAGCTAAAGAACTTAGGATAGTCGTATCCGATATAGGAGAGCAGTGATCTCCCATTACGGAACCCGCAAGCACGCATGCTACAGTGTTGTACAAAATTGGCAGAATTTCTTCTGGGATATGTCCCTCGGAGATTCCCACGCTCCAGCAAGCTGGAATAATTAGAGGGTACAGAATGGCCATCGTTCCCCAACTACTTCCTGTAGAAAAGGACACCAATGCCGCAAGAATAAAAGTAAACACAGGTATTAGGAAAAGTGGAACCGCTCCACCCAGTAATTGGGTAATAAATACAGCCGTGTGTAGCTCTTCGGTAATATTCGCAAGGGACCATGCCAAGATCAATATGATCATGGCATGCATCATGGTTTTGAAGCCACCAAGAACAGTGTCTATGATAGTATTCAGCTTCATAATCTTCTGGCTCAGAGTCAGGAAAATGGCAGTACCTAATCCCAGTAAGCTCGACCAAAGCAAAGCAGCGTAACTGTCGGCAGTTCCAATGATCAAAGAAAGTTTGCCACCGAAGTTACGGCTATTGTAAACTAGAGCAGCTTCTGGATCAACTTCAAAGCTGGACCACAAACTTGAAGAGCCTGTGTACCACAGTCCGATTACAGTGCCAAAGATCACGACCGCAATTGGAAGGATAGCATTCCAGGGATTGGGTCTGGATCCACGTACTGGTTCAAGATCGTCCAATTCCTGAGCTTTCTCCCTGTCCAAACCTAGTCGCATGGCTGGTTTCGAAACCTGTCCTGTATCTCTTGCTCTGACTTCTGCCGCATACATTGGCCCAAAGTCTCGTTTTTGATAGATGAGGATCAGCATGAAAGACAAAGTCAGAAGGGGATAAAAAGAGTATTCCAGAGACGAAAGGAACACTCCATAAGGACTGGGGTCACCAGGAATAGCACCGTATTCAGCGGTAATCTTATTAAGGCCGCCTTCAATGTATCCCAGTTCGGCACCTATCCAGGTGGTGATAAATGCAACGGCCGAAATGGGTGCAGCAGTTGAATCTACCAGATAGGCCAGTTTTTCCCTTGAAATCCGCAACTTGTCGGTCACAGGTCGCATGGTATTACCTACTACGAGTGTGTTGGCATAGTCATCAAAGAAGATGGCGACACCGAGAAACCAAGTAGCAAATTGACCGGTCTGAGCATTTTTAGCCAAACGGGCTACCCAGTCTACCACACCCTTCATGCCTCCGTTCCGTGAGATAACCGCGACAATAGCTCCTATAAGCATCGAAAACAGGATGACGGAAACATGGTCTGTATCCGCCACTGCATTTAAAATATAGGTGTCCAGTGCAGTAAGGAGCCCCTTGGGAATTCCCATTATACCCAACACATACACGTGAATCAAAGCCCCGCCTACAAATACACCAGTAAAAAGAGCAGTGATCACTTCTCTGAATAACAAAGCCATTACAATGGCGATTAAGGGGGGAATGATGCTTAACCACAATGGGATAGAAGGAACCGAGGTTTCGAAAGTAAATTCTCCTAAATGCCCAGGGTGGGTAATTTTCAATACAAATTCTTCCGATGTCCCAAAATCATAAGCCAGGTATGCTTCACCATCTTTAAACTCAAAAGTAACCCGCTGTCCATTAATCGAACCGATCAGCGTTGCCTGGCGGTATGCCTTGACCTCACCTGTGTACTTAATCACAATATCTTCTTGTATACCTGCAATGGCAAATTCAGGAGTTTCTACTTCATACTCTTTTTCTATGTCAAAGGGTGCTTTTTCATTTGTATACTCTGTTGGATAAGGAACATATTGAGAACCTGTCTGGTTCGAATCAGGGATTGATTGAGCAATGGAGAATAGGGAAGATGCGGAAAGAAGGAGCAAAGATAGGAGTCCATTGGAAAGATATCGGTCTAAACACATTAAGCATTAGATTAAATTCAGATCCACCGGAGTAAATTAAGCATAAAGACCAAAGATCCCTCACAAGATCTCAAGCCTTCCTGTGTAAATATCATCTTTTTGTACATACACCGATGCGCTTTGTTGCTGGCCATCAGACCCTATTATTCTCTCTGATCCCCAGTTCCCTTCGCGCAAAATGACCTATATTTATCTTCTTGGATACGATAGGGAAGATATTTCGTAGAAGTAGTCTCTACACCGCGGCTGGTTTGATCTTTTTACTCAAGCTCACCCTCTTGTTGTTCAGTACCCCCCTCTATGATCTCGATACTAACTCCTTCATAAGAGGCGGATTGACCTGGGATATCTACCACAATCCTTTTATGAACTTGTTCATTGCCGGATGTAGTACAATCTGGGCCAATGCTTGGTTCATTGTTGGAGTCCAGTGTCTGGGATATGCACTCTGTGGTGCTTTTTTACTGGAAGTATGGTTCCGTCCCTCCAAAAGGGAAAAGGCCTCTGGATGGTACGTACTAGCTTTTTTAATAATTGCTCTGGAACCCGTGACCACATTTTACAACTACTCTCTGCTGCCTGAAAGCTTTTTCACAAGTTTTACTTTTCTTTCAATTGGGGCTGCCTCCCTTTGGCTTCGTCGACCTACTATCCTCCACGCTACTTTCTTTGGTACTGCCATTGGCCTGACTTTCCTTTGTAAGCTTAGCGCTATGGTCCACCTCCCTCTCTTCGGTGTATTTCTGCTCCTTATTCCGATTCCCAAATCCTCAAATTCTCAGCTCTTCCGCTTCATCCAGGGACCGGTAAAGCATGGAACCGTCGCCCTCCTCCCCTTTATTCTCTGTTATGCCTTCGTGTACTTCGGGCAGAAAAGTATAAATAAAGGGGACCTCTACACTGTGGAGGGCAGGGTCCGATGGGATTTCAGTTCCGCATTGTATAGATCTGAAGAAATCAAAGGAGATGATTTCAAGCGATATGTAGAACCCTATGTTCTGGATAATGGTCAACTGATCGCTCACCGGGAACTACGAAGGGAGCTCAGTTACCTTGGGTATAAAGATTGTGTGGCTGCCTATGAATCCAGGGGATTCATACACAACCGGGGGGTCAATGCATGTGACAGCATATTTGGAGCCGTCGCAGACCAGATTATGGACGCACACTTTTGGGAATCTGAGTGGCAATTCATCAGAGACAATCTTCGGTTCCTCCACGAACTCAGCTATATTGACTACCGTTTTACCCCCGGGCTTCATTACTACCACCCAGACCAGGAATGGTATTATCTGGACAGTCTGATGGCTACCCACTATCAGCTTAACCTTTCTGAAAATGTATCCCGGATACCTGCGATTTGGACTAGTCTTTCCTTCGGGAATACCTACATGCCCATTCTATGGTGGCTTTGCTGGTTGACGATCGGTGCTGCTCTGTCCCTTTGGCTCAGGCACAAAAATAGAAAAGATTTGCTCGTCATTGGCCTATTTCTCTGCATTCCCATGGTGTTTCACTTGGTCTATATTTCATACCGTCCCCGGTTTCTCGCCCCCTACATCATATTGGAACTGTTACTTTTCACTGAAGTTATAAGGTCTCTGTCCAGTCAAAGATATCTAAATACGACATAGAGGATCGATACATTTGCCATTCCTTAACCCGTAAATTGATCTGAGATGCACCCTAAAACCCTCTTCTTCCTCAAGTACTATATGCGACTTGGCTTCCTGAGTGCTGTGATCTTATTACCATCTCTGTCTAGGGGACAGTTTGGTCTAAGTCTGTCTGAATTACCACCCTTCTCTCCGATTAATAACGTTGCAATTACACTTCCAGATTCGAGCCTGTCCTATAACTTCATGACCACCGGGCACCTTTTTGGCTCTCATGAAAACCGGAACTCTATCTATCCTGCGGCATCTTTCCTGTCCAACATTGATATGATCAATAGTCATACCCCCACAGTATTCATAACCATTGGAGACATCATCCGCTCGGCAACTGACTCTCTTGCTATTCAGGCTTGGCAGATTACAGGGCGAAAATTAAATGTACCTGTTTACAATGCGCCCGGGAACCATGACTTAGACGATGGGGTCGTCGCCTACGGCAAAGCTTTTGGAAGGGATCAATCCTCTTTTTTCATCAGGAATGATTTTTTTCTCCTCTTGAATACTGAATACTTGCTGGAAGGAAAGACAGCGAAAATAAAATCTTTCATTGACCTTGAAACTAAGAAAGCTACTAAACGGGCAAAACCGGTCAGACACCTTTTTGTATTTTCCCATCGGATGCTTGCCCCACTTTGCAGCAATGATCTTGCTTCCCTGGATGCCTATTCCAATGACCCCATCTCTGATAAAGTCAATAAAGAAGATGCTTGTGAGATTTTCGAGAAACTACTGGAAATACCTCGTACCGGAGAATACTGGCATTTTTCCGGAGATGTCGGAACCCACTGGTCGGTCCCGGCTTTATATGGATTTGATGTGCAACATCATTGCCACCTTCTGGCCACCGGAGTTGGAGATGCCCCAGAAGACCGGATAGCCAAAGTCAGCGTGTCACCTGAGGGGAAGGTCACAGCTGAGGTACTCTCCCTTTCCCCAACAGGAATGACCCAGCCTGCGACAGACTTTACTGCAACTTTCTGGGAGAAAAACAAAAAGCAAAAACAACTCGATAGAGTGACAAGCAAGAATGGAATCCTGGCTCAATTCAGAAAGGTCAGCTTTTGGGGCGGTGTCGGTACAGGTGTGCTACTTTCCCTCCTCGGTTTATTCCTCTTTCGAGGATTTTTCAAAAATGTACGTCTGACCCTTAACTGGAAAAAGGAAAAATAGATACCCGCAATAGAACTGGAGGGTGATCGGATCAATAAAACTGCAAGAATTTTGGGTAAGGGTCGAAAGGGCAATCGAACAGCACCTTATAGCTTTTATTGGGGTCTCTTTTTATTCAAGATCTTAACATCTCTAAAATCCAGATTGAAGGTAATTAAATTTTGATTCCTAAAACAAATAATTTACTCAGATAGCAAAGCCAGTGTAATTCTCCTCTAAACCGGAATGAGTCCCTTTGCTTTTTATTATTTTGTACCGATATGAAGACCTGGCCCTTGTACCTCAATCTGGTAGTGATCTTCTTCTGGTGGGGGGCATTGGTTTGGAATGTGTTCTACCACGGAAGCATCAAAAATATTTCAGACCTGATCGTTCCCGCTAAACAATCCTCCCTACTTTCCGGAAATGATTGGATCAATTGGGAAGATAGCGATGTTGGTGTCATTGTGTCTTTCGTCCATCCCGTGATCAAAGGGAACTCTCTTTTAGATGGGCAATATCTTGAGGTTGGTGATATCCTTCGCAAGATTGACTTCGAAGATATCTACAGTGCTGAAGTCGTTGATAATATCGTTGCCAATGCTCCTCCAGGCAAAGTTCTCCTTTTCCATGTGAGTCGGCCCACCTCACTTGCCGAAAAAACTGTCTGGAAAAGCTTCCTGATCGAAATTGGGATAGACCCTAAATTTGAATTTACGGATACCCATGCCCTTTGGACCGTTTTCCCTTGGGTCTTATCTCTGGGTTCATTTCTTTCCCTGGTCAGCATGCTGATCATCTATCCGATCATTCGAAACCGCCTGAAAACTACCTGGCCACTGTTCGCAGTGATCTCCTTGTCTTTTCTGGTTTTTCTGGCTCTCCTCGCCAGGCACTTGAACCTGTTAGTTAGCACAGACCTCGTTTCGACTGAATTTGAAACCATTTTTCTGGTCATTTTTCTCACCCTGATCATAGCCCATGGTGTTTTAGCTGTATATTCCCGCATTAAAACGGGATGGATGAAACTTCTTGTCCTTCCTGGTCTCGGAGTGGGCGGTTACTTCCTATTTCAGGCCAAGGAAACACTTGATGGTAGCGGGAATCCACTTTTCTATCACCAATTTGAGCCATTTGCACTCATTTTTATGCTCAGTGCTGTCATGACTGTTCTATTGCTTTCTGTGATCGAAAAGTGGAAAGGCAGGAGCAGGAATGACCAGCTCTTTCACTTGGTTTCTATTGCCTATGTTGGTTCCCTCATGACGTTCTATTTTGCAATCTCTGTCAAAGCACAGGAGTTCCCAATCCCTGACAATACAATGCCCGAATGGCCTATGCTTCTATCTTTGGGAGCTATTCTTATCCCGATGGTCAGTGCCACTGCTTCTCAGTTAAAATTTGGGCGGGTAAGTGTTGTCCTGACCAGTTCCATACAGTACTTGTTATTTGCAGGGATCGCTTTCCTCTCGTATCACCTGCTGCATTCTGCCCTTTTTACCCTTGGCCTACAATTCAAGTACCAGACTTACCTTGAGATTTCAGCATTACTATTGATTTTATTGATCTTTCGCTCCTTCTACAGAGCAAATGAAGACCGTCTCCGGAAATATTTCGTTTTGGCACAACGGGAACGCCGTAACCGTATCGGCCGTTTTATTGCCAGAATTTCCCAGTACTCTTCTTCTCAACAGCTTTTAGCTGATCTCGTTGAAGCCCTGTCGGACTATTTCTCGGCCCAGAAGGTGGTGATCTGGATGAAGGACGGAACAGAAGCCGGAGGATCACCTGAAATGGACGACCAAACTCTTGGATTCATCTACGAGCACCTGCAGATGGCCAACCTTTTCTGGGTCAGAAATCGTCAAATGGTCATTGCAGATATTCCTTCTGTGATTGAATATCCTCTCCAGGAATCCAATTTTGATTTGGCCAATCCAATCACAGTAAATGATAATATTTATGGACTGTTGCTTATAGGCAGCAGAAACCGGAGCGTATTCAATCTGGAAGACCTGGAAATCCTCTCAAGGATTATCCAGCAAACCCAACTGACCTTAGGTGTACTGCACTTGTTGGAAAGAGAAAAGCTATTGATGCAAAAAAATTATGAGGCTAATCTTACTGCGTTGCGTTCACAGATCAATCCTCATTTCTTATTCAATACCCTAAATACTATTTCCTCTTTGGTGCACGACGCACCTAACGATGCAGAAGTCGCTATCGAAAAACTTGCCTTTATTTTCCGTTATACCCTCCAAACCTCAGGCCATAATTTTGTATCCCTGCGCAAGGAGATGACCTTGGTCTGTACCTACCTAGAAATTGAAAAAATCCGATTTAGAGAACGCCTGGAGTTAGAGTATAACCTTTCAGAAAACATGATGGATGTAGAATTGCCCGCATTTGTAATTCAAACCATAGTAGAGAATGCGATCAAACATGGAGTTGCCAGGACTATGGGGAAGGGAAGAATCCTGATCGAAGCCTCCGAAAAAGATGGATACCTGGAATGTATGATCGAAGACAACGGCCCGGGAATTGATTATTCAAAGATCACCAGTTCCACTGGGTTGAATAATATCACCACTCGGCTAGAGCAAATCTACGAAACAAAGAATCTTTTGTATTTTGAGAATACCGGAAGGGGAACCCGAGTCACAATAAAAATTCCAATACAAGCATGAGTACATACAAGGTTTTAATAGCCGATGATGAAATGCCAGCTAGAAGTAAGATGAAACGGCTATTGAAAAAATTTAATGACGTGGAATTAATATATGAAGCAGAGAATGGGGTTGATGCCTTGGAAAATATCCAAAAGTTAAAGCCGGACGTGGCCTTCTTGGACATCGAAATGCCAGGGATGAACGGGATCGAAGTTGCCTCTCACTTAAGAGATGCCGACCTTCCCTATCTGATATTTGCAACGGCCTACAATGAACATGCCTTCAGGGCTTTCGAATTGAATGCGATCGACTACCTTCTGAAACCATTTAACCAAGAAAGATTGGGTGAGGCACTGGAAAAGATCCGCAACAGTCCCCGGGGAAAGTACCTTGAAGGACTACGTTCCGGTCTGGATTCCCTGGAAGAGGCTGTAGCCGAAATGAAATTACCCTTTTCCAACAAAATTCCAGTTCCTACTTTCGACCGGTACTTATTGATTGACTTTGATGATGTGGTTCTAGTGGAGGTTGAAGATCGAAATACAATTCTTTACACAAAGGACAAGAGATTTACCATGAACCAGACCCTTGACTATTTTGAAAAGAAATTACCTGCCAATAAGTTCTTCCGGGTCAATCGCTCGGCCTTGATCGGCCTGGGGCAGGTTGCTGAAATCATCATCTGGTTTGGAAACCGGTTCAAGATCGTCCTCAAAAATGGAAAAGAAGTTATCTCCAGCCGTGAGCGATCCCGAACCTTGAAACAAGTCCTAAAGTGGTAAAGATTAAAATTTTATTCCCATTCTTTGATTCTCTTATTTATTCCCTTATTCTGTATACAGAATATATCTGGAATGACCTGCTCTTTAGGCAGCTCAAGAAAAACAATGATTCCTTGGAATCAGTTTCTATCTTGAACGACTCGGAAATATAAATTGGCTGTTTCACATGGAAATCAATAAAATTAAGAAAACTTATCCTACATGGGTTGGCGACTTTGCCCGAAAGTATTACTCTGGTACAATTGGACAGTACCTTCTCCATGGCAACATCTTTGATCTGGTACAGGTTCGGGAGGGCGAACAGCGCCAATACTACAGACTACGCGATTTCCTGAGCGAAGAATTGTTCCGGGGTGGAGACCTCGTGATCTTTTACGACCGGGCATCGGGCATCCGGTTCAAGAACCGGGAAATGCGGGCTGACTTTCTACGGTCCCTGGAAGCTTATGACACACTCCACGGGACCAACTTCCACAATGCACCTCCAAGGGATCCAGTTCGTGCTTTTACCTTGCTGGAAATGCACTTCCGCAAACGGCTCATGGAGAAAAAAGATTACTCAATCGCCTTTATTGTCGAGTATGCGGATACGTTGATACCCATGGCCAACGCAGCCAATTACAACCCTGAAGACCGAGCCATCCTGGTCTTCCTGCAGCGCTGGGCCAACGAAGGGCTATTCCAGAAAAATGACCTCGCGATTGTCCTATTGGCTGAAAAAATGGTAACCCTTAATCAGCAGTATGTTCGCAGTCCTTACAACTACGAGGTTGAGATCAGTTATCCCACAGAAGTAGAGCGTCTCAGTTATATCGACCATTACCTTGGTTTAAATCCCATCGGAATGGAACTTTTGGAAATGAGCCCTGAGGTCCTTGCCAAAAATACTGCAGGTCTCAACATTGCGCACTTAAAAAGTATGTTAGCGGAATTGGTCAAGAACAAGATTCAGTTTACCTATGAAGACCTGAACAAGAAGAAAAAGGAAATGATTGAAGCGGAGGCTGGAGGGCTATTGGAATTTGTTCAGTCCAAGTTTAGCCTTAAAGATGTTGCAGGACACCGTCATGCAAAGAGACATTTACTGCAAACAGCAAATGCGGTTAAGAATGGTCGCCAGGATGTAGTTCCTATGGGTTACCTTGTTGCCGGACCGGTCGGTACTGGCAAGACTTTCTTGATCACCTGTTTTGCCAATGACATCGGAGTACCGATGGTTATCCTGAAGAATTTTCGGTCTAAATGGCAGGGGGAAACGGAGGGAAACTTGGAAAAGGTGCTGAATCTGCTCAAGGCAATGACGCCAGTAGCCGTGATGATTGATGAAGCAGATGCCTACTTAGGCACTCGAAGCTCAGAGGGTGACTCTGGAGTGAGTAGCAGGGTGTTCTCTATGATTGCCTCCTTTATGTCTAATACGGACCACCGTGGAAAGATCATTTGGTTTCTGGTCACAGCACGCCCGGATCTGATGCCGGTTGACTTTAAACGTCAGGGTCGTGCCGAAGAGCATATCGCCCTCTTCTATCCAGAAAATGCAGATGAAAAGCGGGAATTATTCGAAATCATGCTGCAAAAGACAGGTATGAAGTACTTTGATGCCAGTGGTTTACACAATGACTTTTTTGAGAATATGACTGTCAACAGCGGAGCTGAAATGGAAGCCGCTCTCACCAGGGCCAAGTTCCGTGCTGCTGCTGATGGGCGAGAAGAGGTGACACTTGAGGATATTCAGGGAGCATTGGAAGACTTTTTACCACCAACCTATCCAATGGAGATCGAGTTGATGAACTATGCTGCAGTGCTGGAATGTACCTCAAAGGCCCTGTTACCGGATAAATACAAAGACCTGAAACGTCAGGAAGTCGTCGAGAAGGTAGCTCAGTTGAAGCGCGAAGTTGAAATGTCCCTTTGATTTCTACCTGCCAAATCTCTCAGAGTAGGGGAAATCCACCTGAGTTTGGCAGGTGGATGCTACCACCCGTAACCGGCTGAGAAGCCCCTGTTACACCAGGGAGTGTATTGGGACGACCAATCAAAACCATCAATCCTAGAAGAGCGAAGACAATTGCCTCCTTATAGTCAATTATATCAGGAGCTATTTCGACAATTTCGATCTCCAGAGGGTCAACTGCTTCCCTAAGACGCTGCATCAAGTAAGTGTTGTGCGCACCACCGCCAGTAACCATCAATCTTTCTGCAAAGTGCCCCAAACCTTCACCCAGATTACCTCCTTTAAAACCGGCAACAAACTGATCTTTGCGCAGTTCGCTGCTTAAATGCTTCTCAGCGCTCCTTTTAGATAAATCTAAATCAGCGTACAAGCGTGCTACCAGGTGCTGCACATAGGTATGTAAGCGGTCTGCAAGTAAAACTGATTCATCTTGTAACAGCGGGAGGACGGTGGAAACAAACCACTCTTTGCCAAGACTTTTTGGCGGCGTCTGTGTATAGTAAGGTAGTGATTCCAGGGCCGCAAAGAGTCTCTGATCCAAAGACCCTTCAGCCGCTATTGCACCACCTTTGTCGTAAGGAACCGCAGGGTTCGACTGTTGGGCCATCCAATTCATAGCCATATTGCAAGCCCCAACGTCAAAAGCTATTGATTCTCCCGTTTGGGAAATGTGTGTTAGATTGGCAATACCTCCCAGGTTAAGAAACCACTGAACATCAGGCCAGAGTTTCAGCTCGCCAAAAGGAACCAACGGTGCTCCTTGCCCACCGAGGGCCACATCTTTGTTACGAAGATTACTGACCAATGGACAGGGAAGGTAAGATACCATTGTTTCCCCATCTCCTATCTGGGCTGTATAGTTTCGGTCTGGCTCGTGGAAAATAGTCTGCCCATGAGAAGCGACAAATTGAGGTTGGAGTTGATGTCGCTGTATAAAGTCCTTTACCAGTCTCCCAAGATGGTGCCCCCAATAGACATGTGTACGGGCATAGACGCGGGCATTTACCTCATCCAGATAAGCCAATCGTGCCAACCATTTTTCATCCAAGGGAACAGTTTCTCCAATCAAAAGTTCAAAAGACCATTTACCACAGGACTCAGAAAATTCACAATAGGCCAGATCTACGCCATCTAAAGAAGTGCCCGACATCAATCCGATCCCGCACCAGGTATTCATTCTTCTCCGACTTTTAATAGATAATACCCACAGGTGGTGACGAAATTACGGAACCAGGGGATGGCCCTTATGAAACGAGCCTGTTCGCGTTCTTTTAAGTTGAATTTGTACCTGTATATGGGATTGATGAGATAAAGCTTTTTAGCAGCAAAGCTATAACCCGTCTTACGTGAGATTCGCTCAAAACGCTCCAGACTTATTCCCGTATCCCAAATTTTGATCAGTTCAATCACAGTTTGCTCAGATTCACCGAAGCGGCGCAGTAACCAGCGGTACAGACCTCTTGGTAGTAAGTGCAAATAAGGCATCTTGGCTATTTTGGTGCGTGCGACCTGTTGGTGTCCCCCAAATGGCATCATCCAAGGTGGAAATCCAAAAAAAATAGATCCATTTGGTTTGAGGAAGGCCTTCATTTTGACCATGAGCTTCTCCTGATCGGGAATGTGCTCAATCACATCCTTCAGTACAATGATATCAAACTGACTTCCAAATTCCGCTTCGAATGAAGGGTCGTAAATATTCTTATTTATGATCCGTGCCTGCCCTTTTTCAATGTATTCAGACAAGAAATTCTCCGCGATCTCCACCCTTGAAGGTGACAATTCAACTCCGACACCCCAGCATCCTCTTTCCAAAAAGGCCAACAAAACCCCACCCTCTGCACATCCGATCTCCAACACACTCATACCTTCCTCAATACTTGATTCCTGCTCGATGAAAGGAAGAACGAAAGAAACAGCATTCTTATGCTGCATTTCAAAATAGCCTCTTTTATCCTTGTGAAACTCTAGTGCCATGTCCGCGCAAGTTATTAATAATTCTCATCGCTTATATTCGTAAAATGAATTGGGACTTGGACCTCGGAATGCAAAAAATGGCTCGGTATGCAGCATACCAAGACCGGAGCCGTTTTGAGTTGGTGACCAAGCTCAAACAGATCGGCTGTCCGGAAGACAAGCGGGAGGAAATTCTCGAGGAATTGAAAAGCCAAGGGTTCTGGGACGAAGAGCGATTTGCAAGAAGTTTCACAAGGGGGAAGTTCCGGCAGAAGGGGTGGGGAAAAATAAAGATCCGGCAAGGGCTTTGGAGAAAAGGGGTAGTAAATGAGATGGTTGACTTGGTGCTGGAGGAAGAAATAGATGCAGATGAATACCAGAACTTTATTAAAAACGAATTGACAAAACGGGTAAAAAAATTAGTTTTGGTTCAGGGAACTGCTGTTGGGCAAAATGAGTCCACTACAGAGGGGAAAAAACCTGATAAAGGGGAAGTTGATTTTAAAACCCAGCAAAAGGTCATCCAGTCGCTGGTACAGCGGGGCTTTGAGTATCAACTGGTCCACGAGATTTGGAAAGATCTGTTTTGAATATTAAAAACATAGATATCCTTGAGATCGTCAGGCTTTCCCGAGAAGCCGGGGCCATCATTACTGAAGTCTATGAACAGGCCGAGGAAATTAAGGTAAATCACAAGGTAGATAATTCACCCTTGACCAATGCAGATATGCGATCCAATTCGCATATTGTGGCGGAGCTTCTACGTATTTATCCTGAGATTCCGATTATTTCTGAAGAAGAAGAGCAGATCGCCTACAAGGAGCGCCGTCACTGGGAAACCTGCTGGGAAGTTGACCCGCTTGATGGAACTAAGGAATTTATTGGGCGCAGCGGAGAGTTTACCGTCAACATCGCATTGATCCATAGGGGAAGGCCGATAATGGGTGTCATTTATGCCCCGATTCTTGAATTGACTGCCTGGGCATCTAAAGGCCAGGGAGCTTGGCTGTTGGAAGGACCAACAGCCTATGGTGACTTTGTTGCCGGTAAAACCGAACCTCGCAGATTGATGAGTACAGTGCCCAGTGAAGGGGAAAGGATCAGAGTGGTAGCTTCACGGTACCACAATAGCCCAGAGGTAAAATTCTATCTTGAATCCTTTACCAATCCAGAGATCAGACTTTCTGGCAGCTCTCTCAAGTTTTTATCGATTGCAAGAGGGGAGGCACATCTATACCCTCGGTTGGCCCCAACCATGGAATGGGACACCAGTGCCGGGCAGGCAATCCTCGTCGAGGCAGGCGGGGAAGTGCTGAGGAAGGATCAGGAAGATGAATTGACATACAACCGGGAAAACCTGCTGAATCCGCATTTTATTGCATACGCAAATGGAATGAGAGAAGCACTAGGCAACTACCTTAAAGAATGACCTCAAACTGAACTTTCGCTGTGGCTAGGCTGCTCCCGATAGCCCAATATCAGTCAGTTTCAAATCCTGAAAATTACTTCACCAAAAGTTTGTACAATCTTTCGCAAGCTTCGTCTTCCCTATCGAATATCTCTAAACCTGTCTTCTGACCACGTTCACTGTAATAAACTTCCCACTTCCCATCTGCTTCATTCAGACAATAGGATTCATTGGGAAGACCTCCTGTCAATGTGTACATGTCATCAGGAACACCTTCTGCTTTCAGCCTGGTTTCTAACATTTCCGTGTTCATATCAAACTTTCTTTAAGTGTTCACTTTCCAATAATTCTGATACTCTTTGGTCCAACCTGTATTGTATCCCCCCACCTGGTGCCCCGAACCAGGGAGCAATTTTACCACCCTTTGCTGGGATTGGCTTCAAAACTTCAAAAACAGTGTAAGGCTTACTTTCTGTGCCAGGGGCAAGTGCACGCGCCTCGTAAGGAGTATCTGATGGAGCAAGGAACCTGCCACCGTCGTAACCATATCTGTCGACTTTTGCACCTACCTCCAAAGTAGTTTCTTCAGGATTTCCATCAAAACCATCGTTTGGAGGCCACTTTGGTTTACCATCTGCATTCATCCATTCGCTTCCCTCCCCTTCGGTCCTTTGTACGGGTGCTTTGCCTTCTATTCCCTTTCGCTGGACAGGAGACATTTCAGAGGTACTGTCAGAAAACAAAGGCATTTCTCCCCGAACACGTGGACTGTTATTCACTGCAGTCTGCAGACTTTTCATCTGTATTGCTTCGGGACGATTGTCTACGAAACTGTACTCACCACCCGAATCCATTTCGGAACCTTCAGACTGAGCAGATTGGCTTTCTTTTTGCTGTTGTACGTGATCACCCATGATCTTAATATTTAAAACTTATCCAAACCTGTACACTGTCGAACGCATGTGGAAGATAAACGTGATTGTATTTATCTTCGTATACATTCAATTTTTCCCTCTGCTTTAAAAATACAGCTTTATTCCATTCATTAAAAATATATCTTGACAATTCTCCTCAATTTTAAGAATAACTGTTCGACAGATTAGCCATCGCTGCTGCAACTACCCGGCACGATAAACCATTGGTATAGAATGCGAACAGTCATAAAATAAGATGGTGGGCCGGGTCATTGCCTGATTTGCCTTCAACTAAGTTTTACATCCAGAAT